>JALUVT010000077.1 GCA_027020325.1 bacterium | reverse complement strand
TATTATAACCGGCAGTTGATCACCATTAGTGGGGGAAGCCTCAAGTTCTGTTTTTAGAGAACCTATTGTTCTTGAAGAGGGACCCCATTCTAAAATTGCTTGGGGCGGATATTTTTCTTCTAATTCTCGCAAAATTCTAACTTTGCCTTTATTACGGCTATCAATGGCTGCTGCAACTACTAAATGTGCGGTTCTTACGGGATCAGTTTTATAAAAAAGATTGACACAAAACTCTAAAAAACTCATATATTGATCGGGCCTTTCTTTTAGTTTGTCCGACCAGTTTAACAACCGGGAGGCAGTTTGAAAAGCGGACCTAAAAGGTTCATTCGTAACTGCTGTAGTCAAGTTTTTTAGTAGATCGGGAGGCAACGACGAATTTCTTAAAATTTTTATAAATTCGCTTCCTGTATGCGGAAGGCTAGGTGTTTGGTGCTTTTCTTGCTGAGTAAATTCGTTAGGGTTTATTGGGAGAGAGTCGGGTGGACGCATAATTTTACTTAAATACTAATTTACCGCCCTTAGATTGTCAATGTTTCTTTCCTTCAATTTTTTAGTTTATTGTAAATAAAATGGTGAGTCTGGGAGGATTTGAACCTCCGACCTCTTGGGTGTAAACCAAGCGCTCTCGCCCCTGAGCTACAGACTCGCTCTAATTCTAAAAATTTTAATTACGATTATTGTTACTATTTTCTCTTCCTCTTTGTTGTTCTTGGGCCATTTCAGCAATCTCATCCACAGAAAGACCCGTCGTTTTTTCAATTTTTCTTCTAGTCGCAGCATCCAATCCCGTTGGCGATTTTTCTAAAATTTCTTTTGCTTCTTTTACAGGGTTCTTAACTTGATGTGCTCTTTCTGCCGCTTTTTGTAATCTAGTTTTCATCTTCTTCACCCCCTTGGTTAAAAAATAAATTTCATGATACTCATTTTTAGACAAAGATATTTTCATTTTAACACATTTTCCAGAAAAATTTTCTTCAAAAAAAGCAAAAGTTTTTTCAAAAATAACTGCTGTTAGTTGGGAGGTATTTTGCCTTATGGTAAAATATTTACCAGTGCGGGTTGCTAGCTCAATTGGCAGAGCAGGTGCCTCTTAAGCACTTGGTTCGGGGTTCGAGTCCCTGGCAACCCACCAATTTTCTCTTGTTAAAATTATCTGAGGAAATAAGAACTGAATTGAGCCGGAGATTCTTTTTAAGAGGAAGGCCAAATAATTTCTCCTTCCCCCGCGGGGATACGGCGTTGGACGAGCTGAGCCAGGGCCTGATTTAATGCGGCCGGGGTGCTTGGAAGGCGAAAAGAAAAGTCTTGTTGTAATTTTTGCCAAATCTGATCAGCTTCGGAAGCGGGAATAGTCTCCTCAGTTAAAGACGATGGATCATTTTTGTCCCTTAACCTCCTCTGCGTTGTCCGAATAATTTTTAATTCTCCGTTTTGAGCTTGTAAGGAAATTTCAATCCTGTAGTCGGGAGGAAAAGAAAAGGATAAAGAGTAGTTTTGCGTTTCTGGATAGTAAACAGCTCTTATACTTTTCCCTTCCCTGCCCCAACCTTTCCGCCCCTCTTCTCTTAACCAGGAAAAGGTTAAAATAATTCCTTCTCCTTGTAAGGAGTGTTTTTCTTGATAAGAAACAGCAATTTGTCCCCTTCCCCGTTGGCCCTGCTCAAAATAAATAGGTCCCTCGCGCTTCCAGTAATAGGGATTTAGGCAATCCCAGTCGGCAACAAATTCGGCTGAAATTCCCAGTTCATTTAAAGCTTGAACCATTGGTGGGGGCAGTTTCGAATCTGTTTCGGGGGAAGAAGTTTGCGAAGAGGATAATCCAGTTTCCGAACACAAAAGGGCCATGATTAAATTGTCCTTATTGTAAAAAAGCACGGTTGCGGGGTCAAGAGAAAAAGAAAAGAACAAAGAGCAAAATTTGAAAAATTTGGTAAAATAAAATATCAAGTTTAGGCGGCGGTAGTTCAGTTGGCAGAACATCTGCTTGCCAAGCAGAAGGTCGCCGGTTCAAGTCCGGTCCGCCGCTCCAGAAATTTAAACCAATTCTTCCCTTTTGGGAGACCAAGTTAATTAAAAATTTTTCTTAAAATGACCAGCGGGGAAGCGAAAGAAAGCGCTCCCCACTATTCCAAAGTCGCGGCAGGTCAACATTCTTGATCTTGCTCGAAAGATAGTAATGCAGTTGTCCGGGCCCGAGAAAAACAACCGCACTTTCGCGGACAAAATATTTTTGCAATTCTTGATAACTTTTCTTTCGTTCATCAATACTAATTGACTGGCGTCCTTTTTCCAGAGCCTTGTCAATTTTGGGATGTTTGAGGCCGGCCAAGTTCAGC
>JALUVT010000076.1 GCA_027020325.1 bacterium | reverse complement strand
CCTTCCCCACCGGATATTGATTTTGATATTGCCGAAGACAAACGGCCCGCGGTAATTGATTATGTTTACCAAAAATACGGCCGCGACCATGTGGCGCAAATTATTACTTTTGGGCGCATGGAATCACGGGCGGTAATTCGCGATGTAGCGCGGGTTTTAGACCTTCCTCTGAGCCTAGCTGACCGTTTGGCCAAAATGATCCCTCCGGGACAAAAAATTAAAAAAGCTCTAGATGAAATTCCGGAACTGCAACAACTCTATCAAGAAGACCGCACAATTAAAAATTTAATTGACCTGGCGCAGAAACTGGAAGGAGTAGTGCGCCATGCCTCAACTCACGCCTGCGGCTTGGTTATCACTCCCGAACCATTAATCAATTATGTGCCCCTGCAAAAAGAAACTAAGGGCGGCGAAAACATTATTACCCAATATGATATGTACGCTTTGGATGTTAATGCAGTTGGTGAAAGTGCTTTGGGGCTTTTGAAACTTGATCTCTTGGGGCTAACAACGCTGTCTCTACTGCGCCAAACTACGGAAATGATTAAAGAACGACAAGGGGAAGAAATTGACATTTATCACCTGCCCCAACGAGAAGAAGTGTATAAAATGCTGAGCGAGGGGCATAGCACCGGCGTTTTTCAACTTGAGGGAGCGGGAATGCGCCGTCTCTTGCGCCAGATGCAACCGCAAAAAATGGTTGATCTTATGGCTACAATTGCTCTTTACCGCCCCGGACCAATGGATCTGATTCCGCAGTATCTTGAAGCACGGCATGATCCGCAGAAAATAAAATATCCCCATCCTGATCTGGAAGAAATTTTAGCCGAAACCTATGGAGTTTTGATTTTCCAAGAACAGTGTATGGCCGTGGTCAGTAAAATGGGCGGCTACACCCAGGGACGGGCGGATATTCTGCGCCGGGCCATTGGAAAGAAGAAAAAAGATTTAATGCAGCAGGAAAAAAAAGAATTTATTGCCGCGGCGCAAAAACAAGGTTATTCGAAAAAAGAGGCCACGGAAGTTTTTTCTTATATCGAAACTTTTGCCAATTATGGATTCAATAAATCACATACAGCGGCTTATGCCCTTATTGCCTATCAAACTGCTTATCTCAAATATTTCTACCCTCTGGAATTTATGACTTCTCTCTTTAATACTGAAATTGACCGTCAGGATAAATTTCCTATTTTTGCTGCCGAATGTCAGCGACTGGGATTGAATTTATTGCCGCCGGAAATTAATCAATCCGAAGTTTTTTTTAGTATTAGCGGAGAAAAAACAATCCGTTTTGGGCTGAGTGCAATTAAAAATGTCGGGCAAAAGGCAGTCGAAGAGATTATTGCCGCCCGCAAAGCGGGAGGACCATTTCGCGATTTTCTTGATTTTTGCCAACGCTTGCCGGCCAAGGTTTTGAATAAAAGAATTGTTGAAAGCTTGATTAAAAGCGGGGCTTTGGATGTTTTTGGACCGCGCGCAGCGCTGCTGGAAGCCTTGCCGCAATTCCTGCGTCAGGGTTTGGCCCAGCAACGCTCGCAGCAGAACGGCCAGCGCGATCTTTTTTCCTTGGCCGGGGAAAAAGATTTACTCCCTCCGCGTCTGCAGTTACCCCCGCTTCCCGAAGTTAATGCAGCGACTAAAGTGCAATGGGAAGAAGAATTACTGGGGTTGCATTTTACCGCGGATCCCCAAGAAGAAAAATTAAAAGAACTGCGCGATTTTACCACTCATGACTGGGAAGAACTTAATGAAATTAACGCCCGGCGGGTTCGTGTGGGTGGACGCCTCAAACAAATTCGGCGCCTCCGTACCAAAAAAAGCCAGCGCTGGATGGCTTTTCTTCAATTCCAACCCGCTCATCCCCACCTCGAAGTCGTTGTTTTCCCTGCTCTTTACGCGGCTCAAGAAAATTTGCTCCGCGAAGGGCAGATTTTTCTTTTAGAGGGCAAGGTGGAAAAAAATCAAGAAAAAACCAGTTTTATCGTCAACAATCTTATTCCCTGGTCTCAATTACAAGAAGAACCTTTTTGCCGCTTAAAGGAAAAGGAAATCGAAATTCAACTACCGCGCTCCCTTAGCCCGACCCGTCTCGAAGAATTAAAGCAGTTTCTCCTTGATCATCCCGGGCCGAATACAGTCCGTCTTTTAATTCCCAATAATGGAAGCGTGCGTAAAATTAAACTCCCTTTTCGTGTTCATTTTAGCCGCAGTGAACAAAAAGAAATCCTCCGCCTTCTTCTTCCTTCTCCCGCACCCAAATTTAGTAAAATAGTATAATTAAAACATGGCGCAAAAATTTCGTCGCCGCCGCAAATATACTTATCGCCCTCCCCAAAAACAGGGCCTTTCCCGGGGCGAGGAAAAAGCCCTCCTGACTTTCTTTTTTTCCT
>JALUVT010000075.1 GCA_027020325.1 bacterium | reverse complement strand
CCTTCTCCTACTTTGCCTCTTTTAATCTCAAACACTGAAAGAAAAGGATTAAAAAAATGGTTACTCAAAATGGCTGAAAAAAATAATCTCCCTTCGGAAGAAAAAAAGAAATTAATTGAAGGAAGCGAGATTATTTACCAATTAAGTAGAGAACATATTGCTCCCCTTTACATTTTATTAGCCCAAAGAGTATTAAACAAATTAAAAAATAGTAGGCAAAACCTAGCCTTAATTTTAGCCCGTGACGGCTTGCCAATTTACTTAGCAGCTAAAAGATTAAAAAAACAAGAAAGTGAATTTAATGGAATTAAAGAAGAGCAAATTCGTTACCTCCACTACAACGGACAATTCAATCCATTGGTTAAAGGAAATTGTAAGGGAGCGTCGTTTTTTACCCGTTACCGTCGTTACCTTATCCAAGAACGAGTAGCAAGGGCAAAAAAAATAATCATTGTCGATAATCAGTGTGCACGGGGATTGAGTTATCGCGGGCTGAGTCAGCTTCTATACCAAGTTAATCCATCAGTAAAAATTGAGGGAGAATTTATCGATCTTTGGCCTAACGGAACTATAAATACCTATGGACTATTACAAGATCTAGGGGGAGATCCTGATTTCCACCTCCATGTCCGACGCAACCGTCTTATTTTAATTGAAGCGCTATTTAGCGGGCTATACGAAGCAGCAGAAGATATTCTCTTCGATCCTTTAAGAAAAAAATACTACCCCCGTCGCCATCTAAAGCAACCTCCCTCCATCGGAGGACTTTCGAGATTTAGTTTTCGTTTATTCAATAAAGTCGCCCTCTATGGGGTTATCAAAACCACTTCTTTTTATCAAATTCTAATAAAGATCAACCCTCAATTAATTATTAAAAACTATCGAGTCATTTTGGACGGTCCTGAAACTCCAGCCCTTAATTTTTTACTAAACACTATTCCCTGGGAACGCCGCCCCGGAGAATGGTACACTTATCATAGTTACTGGACTGAAAAAAGGAAAAAAGAATGGCAAAAAAAATTCCCCCATGGTGACGAGATTATTCAACTACAGCAAGAGCATTTAAAAAAATAATATCTTTGCCTATTTCCGGATATTAAAAAAATGTACTTTAGCTTACTATAACGGATAAAAATGAAAATTAATTTCGTCGACGAAATTAAGGCAATGTCTTAAAATTTATTTTAATTTAAATTGGTCTACTAATATCGTTAAATAACTCTCTTGCAATTTTTGCTTTCGTTACTCATCCTTCGCCTAAAACTAAATCAATAGCCTTTAGGATATTTGTTTTTCCAACGCTATTAGGGCCTATCAATGCACAAAGTCTTTGTGGCTTGATTATGAGATGCTTTATTGAGCAAAAATTAGTGATTTCTAACTTAGATATCATACTAAATTGTCTTAATTATTTTCTCTACACCCTTTATCAATTCCTCTATATCCTCTCTTGTTGGTTCTTTTTTCTTTTTGTGGTCACATAAATTTCTCAAATCTGCTAAATATTGAATAAATCTAAAATCCTTCAGCCCAATAACATCGTTCTCGTAGACTTTTTGATTGTAGTCATTAATAGTGGTTTTTTTCTTAGTAATTTTTATTTTACGATTCTCGCATACTTGAGCTAAATGAGTCTCTAATACAACACCAGCAATTGCTCCAGCTCCTCGCACAAAACCTTTTTTATTTAGTTCGCGTGCAGCATCTAATTCTGAATCAAATAGATCTGCCTGCACTAATTGCCTGATATCAAACAGAGAACTCTCAAATCTCTTCTTAGCAGATTTTACTATTCCCAATTGATTTTCAAATAAAATACTAGCTTCTTCTGCTCTATCTTTCAGAAAATTATCAAACCCCGACTTATAAACAATACAATCCTTCAAAGAACCCTCTCCTTTTTGATAATAATATCTTTCAAAGTCGGTAACTCTATTAGGCAATACTACCTTTATTAAAGACAACGACTCCGAATACCAAATTTCATATTCTTTTCTAAACCAATCCAAATTTTTGTTATTTTTTAAATGTAAAAGAATCTTCTCGCCTTTTTTGATAAGGCAATCTATGTCTTTTTTGTATTTTTCTATATTACTTTGCATATTTTTATTCATAAAACTCCCTATTTAATTTCTTGTCCTCCTCACTCACCCCATACCCCTCATTATCCATCTCACTATAATTATCTAGTAAAAACTTTAGGATCCAAAAATCGGCTGATTTCATCCGGCGCTAAAATTTCGTTCCAGAAAATTTCATCGCGCTTTTGATCCTCCTTTGTCATTCCACCTTCTAAAATACAATCTTTATAGCGCAAATGTCATGGAAAAATGGTGCCAACTTTTGTAATTCTTCTGGAATTTTCTTTTTTTTCATAGTTTCTAAAAAAGAAAGATTGGGATT
>JALUVT010000074.1 GCA_027020325.1 bacterium | reverse complement strand
GTAAGGTCAACTCTTCTCCGGTAATTACTTCTTTTAATTTTTTTTCCAGCTGTTTTTTGGCTAAATGAGGCAATAAATCCGGAACCATAAAAACTGGATCCCCCGGCTGATCCCCGACTGCTATTTCAACCTCTTCCCCATCTTCACGCACCACAAGGCCATAAAGAGCTAAAGGCAGAGCCGTCCACTGGTATTTTTTAATTCCCCCATAATAATGAGTTTGAAAAAAAACTAATCCCTTTTCTTCAACCAAAGGACGCAACTTTAAATCCAAACGCGGAGAATCAATATGGGCGAGAACAAAACGCGCTCCTTCCTCTAACGGTTTTTTCCCCCGCCGCACCAAAATAATATTCTTCCCGCGATTAATAAAATAAAGTTTGTCCGCTTCGGTCCAAGACTTTCCTTTTTGCCACCATTCTTCACCATCAACAAAACCTTTTTCTTCGGCCATCTTACGCGCTTTTTTAACCACCAAGCGTTCGGTTTTACCTTGATTTAGGAATTCCTTATAATCTTCAGCCCAGGCCAAAGCTGTTTCTTGTTGTTGCGAAGACCAAATTTCCCAGCAGCTTTGAGGAGCCAAGGTTAGTTTTTTTTCTAATGCAGATTTTTTTTCCGCCGCCATTTTTGTCTTGCGCAGATTATAACGCTATCTTTTCAACTGAGCAAGCGATAAATATCATCCTCACGACAATGGTCATTCACCAACGCCAATGATAGGCGCTGCGGCCGACAAAGTTGACGCGCCAAGGACTGGATTTCCTTTGCCGTAACCTGATTAATTTTTTTAATCACTGTTGTTGGATCTTCGGCTTTCTTCTGCAACAATAACCGCGGGGCCCAATAACGCATCCAACCGTCAGTGCTTTCGAGGTTAAACTTAAAAGGCCCAATAATTTTTTCCTTGGCCGCGGCCAATTCATCCGCACTCACCTCTTCCTCTTGCACTTTTTCAAATTCTTGCAGAATTCGCCGCAAGCCTTTCTTAAGATTTCGTGGTGCTAAACCAGCATAAACCGCCAGAAAACCAGTATCCTCAAAAAATTCAACACTACTATAAATTGTATAAACCAAACCTTGTTTTTCACGAATTTCACGGAAAAGGCGCGAACTCATTCCCCGCCCCAAAATTGAAGCTAAGAGCGAAGCCGGATAACGCTGTTCTGAATCTAAAGATAACCCCCGCCAGCCCAAAACAAGGTGAACCTGCTCCGTAGATTTATTTTTGATCACTAGATGAGGTTTCTTCTGACGATAAGTCCTCTTTTCTTCTATTCGCTCTTCCTGAAAAGGAATTTCCTGCAGAAAATCGGTCGCCCATTCTGCGACCGCCGCCGCCTTTAGAGGACCAACAACAATCAAAACCATATTGGCGGGATGATAAAATTTTTTCCGGTACTGCAAAAAATCATCGCGCTGCAAATGTTTAATCACCTCCGGTGGTCCCAAAATTGAGCGTCCCAAGTTACTTTGAGGCCAAAGCGCCTGAGCAAAAGCCTCCCAAACTAACTCTTGCGGATTATCATCACGCCGCGCAATTTCCTGCAAAATAACTTTGCGTTCCACTTCAATCCCCTCGCGGGGCAAACGGGGATAAAAAACAGCATCAAGGATAATCTTCAACCCTTCGCGCCAATGTTCCACTCCCAATTTGGTCCAAAAAAGGGTGTGATCTTCAGCTGTATAAGCATTAACTATTCCTCCCAGCGATTCAATCCGTGTGGCAATTTGTAGAGGATGGGGGTAAAAACGACTTCCCTTAAAAATTAAATGCTCCAGAAAATGAGAAATTCCGTTTACTGCCGCATCTTCAAAACGAACCCCAGCCTTCACCGCTAAGCCAATACTTACTGATTCAAAAAAGGGGAAAGGTAAAACTAAAACTTCGAGCTTATTCGGTAAAAAAAAGTGTTCCCCTTTGCTTTCCAGCATCTTAATTAAACCTAGCTTCCCTTTTGTACCCGCTCCATATACTCACCCCGTTCCGTATTCACTTTAATCAAATCTCCCTTTTGAATAAATAAAGGTACTTGAACCACTGCCCCTGTTTCTAAAGTCGCGGGCTTACTGCCGCCACTAGCCGTATCTCCTTTTTCCGACGGGGGGGTTTCTTCTACTTCTAAAACTACGGCCACGGGAATTTCAACGGCCAAAATTTTCTCATCATCATCCAAACGGAGAACCTTTAACTCTTCTCCACTTTTAAGAAAACGCCGCTTTTCCGCGGCTAACAAAGAGGCGGGGATTGTAATTCGGCGTCCTGATTCTTTTTCCGCTAAAACCAATTCACCTTTGCGTTCATTAAAATAAACAAAACTCAATTTCTGGTAATGCGCGCTAACTTCTTCGACAAACTGGCCGCTCTTAAAACCAATTTCCAATGTTGCTCCATTGCTTAGGTTAAG
>JALUVT010000073.1 GCA_027020325.1 bacterium | reverse complement strand
GTGATATTCGTCAGAATGATTTTTTTGACTAAATTTTTGGTATTCTTGGGGGCTAATATTTTCATCGCGGAGACGGTTAAAATGGGTTAAAAGTCCGCGGAGGAATTTGGTCGGATTATTAAGGGGGCGATAGTAATCTAGGGGCAGTTCAAAGAGATGGTTTTTTAAGAAAAGGTAACTTTGGGCTTCGGTTAAAATACGAAAATCGGGATTTAGTTGAAGGTGAAACGCTTCTTGGCGGAGGATACGCTCACAAAAAGAATGAAAAGTTGCAATCCAGGTTTGGACATAGCCAAGAGGTAGAACTTGATCAACGCGTTCTTCCATTTCCCGGGCCGCTTTTTCGGTAAAGGTGAGAGCAAGAATTTGGCCCGGTTGCGCATGTCCCTTTTCAATTAGCCATTTAATGCGTTCGGTAATTACTGTTGTTTTCCCTGTCCCCGCTCCGGCAATAATAAGTAAAGGCCCTCTAATATAAGTAACAGCAGCTTTTTGCTGGGAATTTAGTTGAAGCATTTTTCCTGATTGTAACACGCGTTTATTAACTGGCTCGATAAGAATAACCCGCTTCACTGAAGCGGGTTATTCTTAAATAAAGCTGGGTTCGTGTTCTCGTCTAAACAAAACCAGCTGTGAAATTATTTGACCATCTCTTTGAGATAGGTCCCGGCGCGGAAAGCAGGGCTGTTCTGCGCGGCAATATGCAAGGGCTCCCCTGTTTGAGGATTGCGCCCCATTCGTGCCGCCCGCCGTCGGACTAAGAAAGTTCCGAAACCGGTAATGGTTACTTTGTCTCCGCGGGCTAAAGCCTCGGCAACAATTTCAATAAAAGCGTTGACAACATCTGTCGCCGCTTTCTTAGTAAGACCGGTACGTTCGGCGAGAAGTTCAATCAAATCTGTTTTGGTCACTTTTCTTCACCTCCCTTCGGAAAATGACATTGAGAAAAAAAGTACAATCTGCGGTAAAAAAACGGAGAGACAATCATTGGGTAGCTTTTTTTCCTGATAATAAACATTGATTAGACGAAATTTTTTTACTTTTCGCTAACCTTCCCCTTTATAGCAAAAAAAAAGAGCTAATGTCAAGGTTTTAAGTTGAAAAATCAAGCTTTTCTTTAATTCGATCGTAGCGGACAATAGATTTGCTTTTGTTTTTGTTGATTGTTTCAATAAAAACTGTCGCAATTATTGTTGGTCCGTGTCGGGCCCAGACAAATTTTTGGCGGTAAGGAAGGCGTAACTGTTGCCAGATAATTTCTTTTTTAACTCCCAGAACTGAATTAAGGGCTCCGGTCATTCCAACATCAGTAACATAGGCAGTACCTTGCGGGAGAATCCGTGCATCAGCGGTGGGGACATGGGTATGCGTTCCCACTACGGCCGAGACTTTGCCGTCAAAGTAAAAAGCAAAAGCTAGTTTTTCCGAAGTTGCTTCGGCATGGAAATCAACTAAAATCGCATCTATTTTCTCCTTCTTCGTGGCGGTTAGAATTTCTTCTAAAGTAAAAAAAGGGTCGGTTAAAGTGGTCCCCTCTTGATTAAAAGAGATGCGTCCTTGTAGATTAATAAGCAATAATTTACTCCCTTTTTCCCCGATTACTCGCCACCCCACACCGGGGACTGAAGCAGGGTAGTTAGCAGGCCGCAGAAGACGAAAGCTGGGATCAGTTAGTAGCTCTTGCCATCCTTCTTGGAAGAAAACATGGTTGCCGCTAGTAAAATAATCAATCCCCGTTTGGAGCATTTCATCTAAAGTTGCGGCGGTTACGCCCCTTCCCCCGGCTAAATTTTCGGCATTAGCGATCACAAAATCGGGTTTTAGTTCTTGGCGTAGGGAAGGAAGAATTTTTTTTACGGTTTGGCGTCCAAGGCGGGCAACAATATCTCCGATAAAAATGATTTTCATCTTTATTGAATTTTGGCGGTTACATAAGCATTAACACGAGTTTCCCGAATTACCGTAACTTTGATCTGTCCGGGGAAATTTTTGACTTGTTCATGAATTTGGCGGGAAATTTGATGGGCTAAATTGACCATCTCGGCTTCGCGAAGTTCCTGAGGGTTAACAATGACCCTGACTTCGCGGCCTGCGGCAATAGCGTAGGCTTCTTTAACTCCAGGAAAGCTTAAGGCAATATTTTCCATTGTTTTAATACGGTTAATATAGGCGTTAAAGTCTTCCCGGCGAGCTCCAGGGCGATGAGCAGAAATCGTGTCGGCGAGATAGACAATTACAGCTTCGGGATTAGGAAAATCCCCGCTATGGTGGCCTTCAAATGTCCGCACAACAATTTCGTCAATTCCATGCTGGCGACAGATTAAAGCGCCTACTTGGTCATGCGGGCCTTCAATTTCCGCAGAAACAGCTTTGCCAATATCATGCAACAGACAAGCTTTTTTGACCAGCTCAACATCGGCCTTTAATTCTGCTGCGAGCGCTTTCCCAATATTAACTACTTCTAAAGTATGCTCGATCATGTTTTGACCGTAAGAGCTCCGAAACTTAAATCGCCCTAATAAGTTAACTATTTCCGGCGGCAAATCCAAAACCCCGGCGCGGTAAACTAATTCTTCTCCGGCTTCATTAATTATTTTTTCTACTTCTTTTTTGGCCTTCTTGACCGCCTCTTCAATCCGTGCCGGCTGAATTCGTCCATCAGAAACTAAATCTTCTAAGGCTCGGTGGGCAATTTCGCGACGGACAGGATCAAAAGAAGAAAGGGTTACTACTTGCGGCGTCTCGTCGATTAAAATATTTACCCCGGTGAGGCGTTCAAAAGTTTTGATATTACGACCTTCTTTACCAATAATGCGGCTTTTGAGTTCATCATCGGGAAGACGGACGGTGGTAATTGTTGATTCGGCCACTTGATCACGCACAATTCGTTGCATGACAGTGAGCAGGATTTCCCGCGCTCGTTCCTCGGCCTCTTTTTTAAATTGCTCTTCCATCTTTTTTATCCGTTGCGCTTTCTCTTCCAATAATTCTTGTTCTAATTCAGCGAAAAGTTTTTCCCGCGCCTGTTCCGGGCTCAATTGTGCCACTTGGGCCAATTTACGACGGTACTCTTCTTGCAATTTTTTAAGATCCGTTGTCGTTTTAGTTGAATTTGTGGAAGACGAGTTATTTGCTGGCATCTTAACTTGTTGCATTTTATCCTTTTTGGGACTGTAGGGCAACTATTTTTCGGATTACTTCATAGCTAAAGCCGCGTCGTTTGAGATAGGCGGCGGCTTTTTGTTGCCAACGAGAATTCGCTTTTTGTCTTTTTTTAAACTTTTCTAAAAGTTGCCGGGCGAGAATTAGGTCTTCTTCGGGCGAGAGAGCGTCAATTAAACTCGTGGCTAAGGTGGGATCAATTCCCTTTTGACGCAATTCAGCATAAATTGCCCGCGGCCCCTTAGGACGCAGCCCTTGGCGGCGCTGTTGAATCCACCAGCGCGCAAAACTTTGATCATCAAGCTGCCCTTCCTTTTGTAATTCTTGTAGAAGCTCGGTGATAATTTTTTCCCTTTTTTCGTTGGGCGGGCCAAATTTTGCTTGTTGTAAATAGAGTCGTGTTTCTTGAACTGAGCGGGGACGGATTTTCAAAAAGCGTTGCAGGCGGAAGTAGAGCTGGTTACGCCAATTTTCCTCTTCTAATTGCTGGTACAAGTCGGAGTCAATTTCTGTTTCGGGAGATTTGTTAAAATTTTTTACTCGTTGCGGTCGTATTAGTAATTTTTCCCCTGTTTCTAAGGTAAGTTCAATAAAAATACGGCCGTGGATTAATTTTCTCCGTTGATTTTTAACTCGTGGCATTAAATTTTATTTTGTTTTTAGGGGGAGGGGGTGGAAGGGGGAAGGAGGTTGTTTTTCTCGCGGATTGTTTTCTCTAATTCAGCGGCGATTTCGGGATTTTCCTTAAGAAATTGTCGCGCCGCTTCCTTCCCCTGTCCAATTTTTTTCTCCCCGTAACTATACCAGGCCCCGGCTTTTTTAACTAAGTTGTATTCTGTGGCGAGGTCGAGTAATGTCCCCTCGCGAGAAATTCCTTCGTTAAAAATAATATCAAATTCTGCACTGCGGAAAGGGGGAGCCACTTTATTTTTTACAACTTTGGCCCGGACACGATTGCCAATAAATTTGTCCCCTTCTTTGATTGAAGTAGTACGGCGAATGTCGATGCGGATGGAAGAGTAAAATTTAAGAGCTCTCCCACCCGGAGTTGTTTCAGGATTACCAAACATGATTCCGATTTTCATGCGGAGCTGGTTTAAGAAAATAGCCGTGGTGTTTGATTTATTAATTGCTCCGGCTAATTTGCGTAGTGCTTGTGACATAAGACGGGCTTGCAGGCCCACATGTTGATCCCCCATTTCTCCCTCGATTTCAGCTTGGGGTACTAAAGCGGCTACTGAATCAACAAGGATGACATCAACCCCGCCCGAACGAACGAGAGTTTCAACAATTTCGAGAGCTTGTTCGCCGGTATCAGGTTGCGAAAGAAGCAGTTCATCGATATTAACGCCAATATTAGCCGCATAATCTGGATCAAGGGCATGTTCAGCGTCAATAAAAGCCGCTATTCCCCCCTGTTTTTGCGCTTCAGCGGCGATATGAAGTGCTAAGGTTGTTTTGCCCGAAGATTCAGGTCCGAAAATTTCTACAATCCGCCCCCGAGGAACTCCCCCCACTCCCAAAGCAAGATCTAAAGCGAGGCAGCCCGTCGGGATGACCCGGACATCCGCGCTTACTTGTCGTTGTCCCAGACGCATAATCGCCCCTTTGCCGAATTGTTTTTCAATTTGTTCAATTGCCAGTAAAACAGCTTGAGATTTATCTTGATTAGTCATAACGGTTGAATTTAACTTATTATAACCGATAGTAGATGAAAAAGCTAATTAACATGTTTTATTTTTAAGCTGACGAAAGTTGTTTTTCGTGATAAGATTAGAAGAAAGGAGGGGTGCCTGAGTGGTCCAAAGGAGCGGTTTGCTAAACCGTGCCCCGATCAACGGGGCCGTGGGTTCGAATCCCACCCCCTCCGCCAATTGGAATCTAATCGCCTCCCCTAAAATTAAAAATAGAAGTGATTGACCACATTATTGTGGTAAAAAAATGAATTTTTAAGTTTTAGGAAGAAAAATTTAATTTAACAAATTTGGAAATATAATTTGACATATTTTCAGAATTTAATTAGAATGACAATATGGATCTTTATATTGTCAAAATATGAGAGTTTTTAAAGCTGGTATATATAAACAGCAATATAACTATAAAAGCTTTAGCCCGTCTTTTATTAACCGCGATTTTGAGTGGAAAGACAAAAAAATTGATATTTTGCTGGCTGAAGCAATGCGTCTTTTAGGCGAACTTAACGCTTATTCTTTTTTAGTGCCTGATGTCGATTTTTTTATAAAAATGCATATCATCAAAGAAGCGACTACCTCCAGCAGAATTGAGGGCACAAAAACCGAGATTGACGAAGTCCTTCTTCCCAAAGAGGAAATAATTCCAGAAAGAAGAGATGATTGGCTTGAAGTTCAGAATTATATTAAAGCCATAAATTTTGCCATTGAAGAATTGAAGAAGCTTCCAGTTAGCCTCCGCTTAATAAAAGAAACACACAAAATTTTACTCTCTGGCGTTCGGGGAAAACATAAATTGCCCGGTGAGATTAGAAAAAGTCAAAATTGGATTGGCGGTTCATCTTTAACTGACGCTTTTTTTATTCCTCCTCATCATGACGAAGTTCCGGAGCTTTTAGCGGATTTAGAAAAATTTTGGCACAACAAAAAATTAACAATTCCTCCTCTCATTAAAATTGCCATTTGTCATTATCAATTTGAAACAATCCATCCGTTTTTGGACGGCAATGGCCGAATTGGTCGGCTTTTAATCGTTTTGCAGTTGATTGACGCCAAAATTTTAGAAAAACCTGTTTTGTATTTGTCTGCTTTTTTTGAAAAAAACCGCGGCAGTTATTATGACGCTTTAACAATGGTGCATCAGACTAACAATTTAGAGCAATGGATAAAATTCTTTTTAAGCGGCGTTGTTGAAACAGCCCAAGGCGGCATTGCCACCCTTAGAAAAATAGTTGAACTCAGAAGATATTATGAAAATAAGATTATGACATTGGGCGCGCGCGCTAAAAAGGGCCAAAGGCTTCTGCTTTTTCTATTCTCTCAGCCAATTGTTAATGCTAAGAATGTAGCCAATGTATTGGGAGTTAGTTTTAACAGCGCTAACCGCTTAATTAAATCATTGGTTGATTTAGGTCTATTAGTGGAGATAACCGGCTATTCTCGTAACCGCCTTTTTGCCTTAAAAGAATATTTGGGTTTGTTTAAAAGATAATTATGAGTAACAAACAACCTGAAGTAGAAAAATTAAAAGCGGAAATTGAACGGCTAAAGAAAGAGTTAAAGAAAAGAAAAAAGTATGGTTTGGTGTGGGAAGATAAACCGGAAGATGTTGTAGAGATGTGCAAAGAAAAATTGCCGTTTCTAAAAGAAGTTAAGAATAAAGAGATAATTACTGATAAAGAAAAGCCGGTAAATTTACTTATTGAAGGTGATAATTACCACGCGCTTTCTATTTTGAATTATACCCATGCCAAAAAGGTAGATGTGATTTACATTGATCCGCCGTATAACACGGGCAATAAAGATTTTATTTTCAACGACCATTATGTTGACAAAGAAGACTCCTACCGCCACTCAAAATGGCTTTCTTTTATGGAGAAAAGATTGAGACTGGCAAAGAATTTACTGAAAGACACAGGGGTGATTTTTATATCAATTGACGATAACGAGGTGGCTCAGTTGAAGCTGTTGATGAATGAGATATTTGGGGAAAGGAATTTTATTACCATGTTTATATGGGAAAAGACTCAGCATTTCGGACGACAAAAAGTGAATTATTATTCCAACTGCGAGTATATATTAGTTTATGCTCGGAGATTTTTTAAAGATAAAATTCGAGAATTACTTGTCCAAAGATTAAAAACAGAATTTGATGATGCTCCATTATATAACGCTTCGAATAGGATACAAAAATTAGTTTTTCCTGCTAATTCTGTAATTTTTAACATTAAAGATGGAATTTATAGAAATTCCACAGATAAAAAATATAAGCTTATTAAACCCGTTAAAGTTAAGAACGGGAAAAATGTTAATGATCTTATCTTGTCTTTTAAGTCCCGTTGGTCCCAGAATACTGTTAATAAACATATTAAAGAGGGGGCAAAATTTTGGGTAAAAACTTCTAATTTTGCCATTAGGGTTATATATGGCAAAAATAAGATTTTTAGAGATTCGCCAAAGCAGATAATCTTCACTAATAGAAATAATCCTTTTGTTGTATTAGATAGATTTAATAATAAAGTTGGGACAACAGAAGATGGAACTGCCGAATTAGAAAGAATTATTGGGAAACAAGATATATTTGACTATCCTAAGCCTACATCTTTAATAAGATATCTAATTTCTCTCTATTTTGATGAGAAAAACAATATACACAAAAAAGACTTTCTAGTTTTAGACTTTTTCGCTGGCACCGGCACAACTGGACAAGCAGTTTTAGAGCTTAATAAAGAAGATGGAGGGAATCGTCAATTTATTTTGGTTACTAATAATGAAAATAATATCTGTACCGATGTTTGCTATCCACGAGTTAAAAAAGTTATTCAGGGATATAAAAATTTGAAGAGCGAACAAGTTGGAGGTTTGGGCGGTAATCTAAAATACTTCAAAACTGATTTTGTAGACGCTGAGCCAACAGATAAAAATAAAATTAAACTTACAAAACAGGCAACGGAAATGCTTTGTGTAAAAGAAGGAACATTTGAATTGGTACAAGACAAAGGCAGTTTTAAGGTTTTTAAGAACAGCAAGCATTATACCGGTATAATTTTTGACCAATCAGCGATTCCAGAATTTAAAGAAGCGATAAAAAATTTAGGTGGCAATATGAGTGTCTACATTTTTTCATTGGGGGACGATGATTTTAGCGATGAATTTGCTGATTTAAACAAAAAGCGAAGCGAAGCAAGGCCCCGCACCGAACGAAGTTCTGGTGCGCGGATTAAACTATCTCCTATTCCTGAGGTAATTTTAGGGGTATATAGGAGGATTTTTAAGTAATATGTTATGCGAGTTAATGTAGTACAAAAAAGCGATATTTTGGAAATATATACTGACGGCGCTTCTAGAAATAATCCTGGGAAGGGTGCTTGTGCTTTTGTGTTTGTATTAAATGGTCAAATAATTTATAAAGAAGCTCATTTTTTGGGAGATATCACAAACAATCAGGCCGAATACCAGGGTTTGATAAGGGCCTTAGACAAGGCAATAGAATATACAAGATGGAATGTCAAAGTTTTTTCTGATAGTCAGTTATTAATTAAACAAATGTCTGAAGAATGGAGGGTGAAAGATCCTATGATTAAAATCTTATATAGGGAAGCTTCGGAAAAGGAGCGAGGCATTCAAAACATCGAATATTTCCATGTTCCACGGACTAACAAGTTTATCAAAATTGCCGATAAATTATGCAATGATTGTATAGATAAACATCTAAACGGATAACTATGCAACTCAAAATCTACCAATAAAACGCAATAATTAATTAAATCTATGAATTACATTTTTTTAGACGAATCAGGAGATTTAGGTTTTAATTTTAAAAAGAAGAAAACTTCTAAGGTTTTTGTAATTACTTGTCTATTTGTTGAAAGTAAAAGATCTATAGAGAAAATTGTTCGCAGGACACATTCAGAGTTAAAAAAGAAATACAAAAGAAGACTTGGAGTTTTACATGCAGTAAAAGAAAAACCGGTTACTCGTCAAAGATTGCTCAAAAGATTATCAGAAAAAGACTGCGCTATAATGACAATTTATTTGAATAAAAAGAGAGTTTATATAAAACTTCAGAATGAAAAACAGGTATTGTATAATTATGTGGCTAATATTTTGTTGGACCGCATATATACTAAAAAGTTATTGCCCTTAACAAAGAATATCTTGATTATCGCCTCAAGAAGGGAGACTAATAAATTTCTTAATCAAAATTTCAGAAATTATCTTAATAGTCAGATTACAAATCGTCATAAGGTGAATGTTAAAGTTTTAATTAAAACTCCGCATGAGGAAAAATCATTACAAGCAATAGATTTTGCCAGTTGGGCGATTTTTAGAAAATATGAATATGGAGATGACAGTTATTATAATTTAATTAAATAAAATTGTGGAAGAAAGTCCTTTATTCCCATAAAAAGCAAAACCCTATGCGCTATTTACGAGCAACCATCCGGAAGCCCACGCATAAGGATTTACTTGCTTAGTATAAAGCTAATAAATAAATAAAGCTTTGTCAATATAAATGTGTAGATAACCTATGACTCTCAAAATCTATCAACAAAACGCAATAGATGAATTATTAGAAAAAGCTAAAAGGCTTTTGGGTTATTCTGGCAGTAAAAAGCTGGTTTTAAAATCTCCTACTGGGTCAGGTAAGACAATAATGATGGCGGAGTTTTTAAAGCAGTTGGTTGATGATAAGGAAGTTCGACAACCTCTCAGCTTTATTTGGACAGCGCCGAGACAGCTTCATATTCAAAGTAGAAAGAAGCTGGAAAATTATTTTGAAGAAAGCAGGGCTTTAAAATGTTCTTATTTTGAAGATTTAGATGATAGAAAGATAGGAGAAAACGAAATCCTGTTCTTCAATTGGGAGAGCATCAACAAAGCAGATAATGTTTATATCCGCGATAATGAACAGGATTTTAATTTGTCTAAAGTTATAGAGCGAACAAAAGAAGAAGGACGGGAGATAATTTTAATTATTGATGAAGCTCATCATCATGCTACCAGTAAAATTTCTCAGGGGTTAATTCAGATGATTGGGCCAAAATTGACTGTTGAAGTTTCAGCAACGCCGGTTTTAAGAGGTGATCTAACAGTTGATGTATTGTTGGACGATGTAAAAAGAGAAGGAATGATTAAAAAAGCTGTCATTTTAAATGACGAGTTTGAGAATTTTATAAGACAAGGGAAAATACAAACACAAAAATTAAGTGGTGGGAGTGAGGAGTTGGTAATTGATGCGGCTATAAAAAAGAGGCAAGAACTAGTGGAGGCTTATAAAAAAGAAGGAGTTAATGTTAATCCTTTGATTTTAATTCAATTGCCAGACAGAAAAACGAGTTTGGAAGATAGGATAAGAGAACGGGTGGAAAGTATTTTGAAGAATAAATATAAAATTTCAACAGAAAAAGGCAATAACAAGCTAGCAATTTGGCTTTCGGGAGAACATATCAATAAAGAAGATGTTGAAAGAAACGATAGCGAAGTTGAAGTTTTAATTTTTAAGCAAGCGATTGCTTTGGGGTGGGATTGTCCAAGGGCGCAGATTTTAATTTTATTTAGAGAATGGCACAGTCAAATTTTTTCTATTCAGACAGTTGGCAGAATTATGAGAATGCCCGAACCCGATAAAGGACATTATAAGAATGAAGCTTTAAATTATGGCTATGTTTATACAAACTTAGACAACATAGAAATCCAAGAAGATATTGCTAAAAGTTATATTGCTATTTATACAAGCAGAAGACGAGCGGATTATAAACCGATTAATTTAACTTCTTATTACTCAAAAAGACATAGGGAGAAAACAAGGTTATCGCCTTTGTTTGTAGAGATATTTTTGGAAAAGGCAAAGGGATACGATTTAAAGAAACATATTGATGTTAAGGCAAAGAAGATTGATTTAAAAATTATTTCTGATTATAAAGCCGATGATCTTGACACCTTGGCTGGAACAAAAATTGTTGGAGATAAAACTATTCAAGTGAGTGGATTTGACCTGCAAAAATTATTTGACTATTGGGTGAGAAATAATTTATCGCCTTTTTATCCTGAAGAAAGGTCTGTTAACC
>JALUVT010000072.1 GCA_027020325.1 bacterium | reverse complement strand
GTCGTAATCCGCCAACCACAATTAGAGCGGCCAGAGCGTAGAAGAGTAAACTAAAATGAAAAGCGCGTTGCGGTTGTTGCAGAATAAAGGCGGCAAAGCTGCCCATCTGAATCATATAGGCTAATAAAGCTCCATAACTGCTAATCATCAAGGTTAAAGTCGCTAAAATCAATCCTTTGCGTCCGGCATAGATTTGTCCGTAGCCGGTTAATTGGTGATCGCCCCGCGAAGAAAGGATGACTTCAGTATAGGCAAGGTTAATTAAAAGGACTGCCAGACTCAAAAAAACGAGGTAAATTAAAGCCGGCAACCAGCCGGCGCGGGCTACAGTATAGGGTAAACCAAAGATACCAGCACCAATAGTCGAACCAACTTGCAAAAAAAGAGCCCGCCCGAAGTTATTCTCTTTTTTCATTGGTTTATTTTAACTTGAGTTAACGGGAAAGCAAAGCCCGCTCTTTTTGGAGCTTCTCTAAAGTTAAAAGCCCCGCTGTGCTTCCGTATTGCCCAATAACCGCGGCACTGTTGAGATTACCCCAAAGAAGAGCCTCAGACAAAGAATGGCCTTTAATTAAAGCGGCAATGAAACCAGCACTAAAGGCATCTCCGGCGCCGGTCATTTCCCGCCGCGGGGAGGGAATAATCTCTTGCTGATAAAAATGGCGTCCGTCGAAAGCAAAACTTCCTTTATCTCCGTCGGTCACAACAACTATCTCCGGCCCCTTTTGCCGCAATTGAATTAATAATTTTTGCTCAACTTTTAAGGGTTTTTCCCCCACCAATTCTCCCCCTTCCTCGCGGTTGACAATTAAAACCTTGGTTTGATCAAGAATTTCCTTTTGCGCCAAAAATCCGCCTGACAGTTCATAACTGCCGGGATTGTAGATAAGTTTAATTGATTTTTCTTGAAGCAAAGGGGCTAATTGACGGTGAAAAGAAGCAAAATGAGGCCCCAGTGAAGAAAGGTAGAGCCATTCGGTCGGGGGAAAGGGCTGGGGGAGTTGGTAATGGCGAGGGAAATGATAGGAAAGGATTGTTCGCTGTCCCCGCCAAAGCAAAATCACCGAAAGGTCGGTTCGCTGCTGAGGGCGGAGAGAAAACCAATCCAAGGCTAAGTTTTCCGCGGCTAATTTTTTTTTCAATAAATGACCCCACAGATCAGCTCCGGCTTCAGCAATCAAAGCATTACTGATCTTCAAGCGCTGTAACCCTACCGCGGTGTTCACCGCTCCTCCACCAGGGGAAAAATGAATTTCCTCCACCGGAGTTTTATCGTCAAAATCGAGCAATAAAAAAGAATCCCGCTCTTTTTTAGACCACGAAACTTTAACCGTTTTAGGATCGAGCTTAAGAAAAATATCAACTGTCGGATGCCCCAACGCAACAACTTGCCACATTCTCTTTAATCTTCTATTACATAGGCAATCTTAACATTGGCGCGGTATTCAACGATCTGTCCTCCTTCAATTTTCGCGGAAAAGCCCGCCACTTTTAATCCTTTTAAGCCGCGATATTTTTGGGCGGCTTGCTGGACAGCGTCTTCAACTGCTTCGCCAAAATTTTCTTTGGAAGAACCAATCAATTCAATCACTCGGACGGCCATAAGCTTCACCTCCTTTATAAAATATTATTTTTTAGGATAACACATTTCCCAATAAAGCGGCTAGGGGGAGATGGGCGGTGTCCAGGACATACTATACAGTTTTTAGTTTCACTTCTTCTTGGAGGGGAGACGATGTCTGGGCCTAGTCCCGAGAAAGGCTAAATTGAGGTTAGTGAATATCGTTGCCGACCCAATTTTCCGCGGCTGGAGGCAGTCTTTGTTCTTGCGGGGCGTGTGAATTATCTTCTGCCGCCACATTTTTTTGTTGGGCTAAAGGCAAAAGTGTTTTTTTTGTCTCTGTTTTCGTGGCCGCCGGTAATGAAGCCGGTTCTTCAACTGGAGCTGAAGAAACCAATTTCTCTTCCACCCATTGCCGGGCCTGGGCCCAATCCGCTTTTTTGTCCAATAAGGTCGCACTAAAACGCAATAAACGCGGCGAAGGCTGGCGCATGTTCTGTGTTGCTTCCAAAACTGCGGCGAGAAGCAAAGTCGCCTTTTCCTGTTCCAAAGGAATACCCAAGGCCTTGAGGCTATCGTAAGCGAGTTGGGCCAAGGTTTGGGCTTGAGCGTCAACCAGATTTATTTTGCCAAAAAGACTGTTTTCACTTGAGTTATCCAAGTTAACAATTAGCGCCTGGCGCAAAAAAGAAGCATAATCAGTTGTCCAGCGTCCTAGTTGGACTCGCTGTTGGGCGCCCAAGGTGATGATTAAATCATAATCGAGCCCGCTGTAACTAATTTCAATTTGTTGCGGAGAAAATTGTCCACGAAAAGGAGTTAAGTAAACTTCAAAACGACCTTCTTTATTATCATAATTAATTTTTTCCACTGGTTCACGG
>JALUVT010000071.1 GCA_027020325.1 bacterium | reverse complement strand
GCTTAACTTGGCTATTTTTTCCTGACTTTCCTCTTTTAATTCAATTAGGTTTTTCCCAAGCAAAAGAACACGTTCCCTTATCAGCCTGCTTTTCTCGTCAAGGTCGCGAACGCGTGTTGAAATGTCCGAAGATTGAAATCCCTGATTTTCCGGAGCGGTGTTTTGCTCTGCCATCTCTTTTGAGAAGATTTGAAAGTTTATAATAATTTGCCTCTTGCGCCGGCAGGCGGTTGGCGACTTTTCTCGGCGTGAGTCTGGGATAGTTTTATAAAGTTTTTTTGTTACTGATTTTAGATGGTTAATAACACCGTTTTTGACTATTTTCGGAAAAACAGGGGGAAGTATCCGATAGATGCGTTGAAGGCAAAGGCTCTTGCGGCGGGCTATTCTCCAAAAGATATTGAGGACGCAATTGTTATGACCGAAAAGCAGGTTCCTTCCAAGGATGATTTGAAAGAGCAGATGAGAAGGGCTGTTTCTGCAGGAGATTCTGGCAATCTTGGTGCGATGGCGCGTGCTGCAGGAATTTTTGGCGTCTTGTTTTTTTTAATGTATCTTGTCTTGCTTAATTTATGGGTTTATTTCGGCATTAATATTCCAAGGGTGTTTAATCTGTATGTAGTGGTTCCTCTTGCTCTTCTGCTTGGGCTTTATTATTTTACTTTTTTTAAGATTGGCTCTCGTGACGATATTCAGGCATTGAAGTATTCTGCTATTTCAAAAGCCATTTTAGCTTTGATATTTCCTGTTGCTTATGGAATTTTTCGGCAGCTTTTTCTCTATGAAACCTACACTGTTTCAGGGATTTCTGCAGGAGTCGGGATTTTTTATTTCCTTTTATTTCTTGCAGGGAATTATTATTTTTCAATAGGCCTCCTTAAAAATTCAGAGAACTCGCGTTTTGCAAAACCTTCGGGCATTTTTAATCTCATTTATTCTATTGCGGCGACTGTGATTGCTGCGCATGTCCTTTACCTTTATTTTTCAGTCGGCTCTTTTTCGTTTTCAATTCTTTCGCTTAAGGCGATTTATTGGGAGTTTATCGTTATGGCGGTTTTTGCAACCAGCGCATTTTTCTTTGAGTCCATGGCACTTTTCTTAGAGAAAAAATAAAAATATTTTCATTCTTTCTTTTAGATGCTTGTCTACTTGGCTCTTTCGATTGCTGCCGGGATTTTAGCCGGGACATTTACAGGCCTTACGCCCGCAATACACATAAATCTTGTAATGGCTTTAATTCCTGTTCTTGGAGGTGAGCCCTTTTTGCTTCTTTTTTTTATAGTTGCCCTTGCAATAACCCACAGCTTTCTTGACTTTATTCCATCAATTTATTTTGGTGCGCCAGATGAGGACACTGGCCTTGCAAGCCTTCCCGGACACGATTTCCTACTAAAGGGGCTTGGGCATTATGCCGTCAAACTTAGCGCCGTCGGCTCTTTTCTTGCGGTTATTGTTTTTTTATTTATTTTTCCAGCAGTAGTTTTTCTTTTGCCGGCAGCTTATCCATTTATTTCGAGGTTTCTTGGCCTTTTTTTAATTGACATAGCGGTTCTGATGATTTATCTTGAAAAGAGAAGGGCGCGTGCGTCTTTTTTTGTTTTAATTGCTTCTGGTTTTTTGGGCCTTGCAAGCCTTAGCCTTCCTGTTCGAAACAATCTTTTGCCGCTTCTTGGCGGGCTTTTTGGATCTTCAACTCTTATTTACTCCATAAGGAGCCGCCCGTTAATTCCTGCCCAACTGAAATGTGTTCCAAAAGAAAAAGTTTCTCTTTTTCGCCCGGCAATTTTGACTGGCGCGGTTTCTCCTGTTTGCGCTCTTTTTCCGGGGCTTGGGAGCAGTCAGGCGGCGATAATTTCAAGCTCTCTTGGCCGACTTGACAGAAAGGAATTTTTAGTTCTTCTTGGCTCAATCAACACTCTCGTAATGGCAAGCTCTCTTGTCTTGGTTTTTGTCGTTGGAAAAATCCGAACAGGGGCTGCCGCTGCCCTTTTTTCCCTGAAGGCAAGCCTTCCAGATTATTCTATTTACCTGATTGTCGGAGAGATTTTTTTGGTAAGTATTTTTGCCTATTTTCTTACAATTTTTATCTCTTCTAAACTTTCTTCAAGAATACATAAATTTGATTATTCGCGCATTTCTTTTCTTGTTCTTTGTTTTGTCAGTTTGGTCGTTTTGCTTTTTTCTGGCTTTCTTGGCTTTTTCATCTTTTTTGTTTCAACTTTTCTTGGCCTTTTGTGCATACGGCTCAAGGTCAGAAGGGGATTTTTGATGGGCTCGCTTCTTTTGCCCGCAATTTTTTATTATTTTTGAAAAGAGTTTATTATTGCCTTGTTTCAATAGGTTTATAAAAATTGGATGGTTTTTTGTTTGATGGATGCGAGGGAATTTTCAAGAGAGCTTGGCGTGATTTTGATAGCGACGCTTGTTTTGGCGTTTAGTGTT
>JALUVT010000070.1 GCA_027020325.1 bacterium | reverse complement strand
CATTTTTCAACTGCGGGCAGGAAACGGCCTTCATCATCAACACAAAGAAAAAGCGGTAAATTATTGGCCCGTCCCATCGCCGTATCAATTTCTCCAAAACCCGGCGCCGAATGAACAATTCCCGTTCCTTCTTCCAAATTAACCATCCCCGGAAAGGCATAGATGCGATAAGAATTTTCATTAACCGGAGCAAAATGATAGGGGGGGAGATAAGAACGGCCCAGTAAATCCTGTCCTAAAAGAAAATCACGGATATGGTAATTTTCTTCGGCAAAAAGAAAACTTACCCGGGTATGAGCAAGAAGATAGAGCTCTTCTTCTCCTTCTATTTGCACCAAAGCGTACTCGGCCTCAGGATCAACAACCAAAGCCTGATGGGCGGGCAAGGTCCAGGGAGTAGTTGTCCAGGCCAAAAGGAAAACAGGCTTGCCTTCAGCTGCGGGCAGTGAATCCTTTAATTTAAATTTAACATAAATGGCCGGATCCTCCATCTCGCGATAAGAATTATCCATTGCTATTTCAAAATTGGAAACTGGTGTGCTGCAACGAGGGCAATAAAGTGAGGTCCGCACTCCTTCATAGATAAGTCCCTTTTCATAAAGTTGCTTAAAAACCCAAATCACTGATTCCATGTAATCAAGATCCATTGTCCGGTAAGCCTGGTCCATTTCTACCCAACGGCCGATATGGTCAATGTACCAACGCCATTCTGGAGAAACTGTTTCCACATAACGCCGGCATTCGTTGATAAAACGCTCCCGACCCAATTTTTCAATCTCACGGCGATTTTTTAAGCCCAATTTTTTTTCCACTTTGTTTTCAATGGGCAGTCCGTGGCAATCCCACCCCCAAACCCGCGGGATACGGAAACCTTTCATGGTAAAAAAACGAGGAATTAAATCTTTGGCAATTGATCCTAATAAGTGGCCGTAATGGGGCTTGCCCGTAACAAAAGGAGGTCCGTCATAAAAAACATAAAGTTTATCCGGGGGGCGTTGTTCAATTGAACGACGAAAAATATTGTTTTCCTGCCAAAATTTTAAAATTTCTTCTTCGAGGTTAAAAAAATGAGGCTGACTTTCTACTTCCGGCAGCATAACCCAATTTTACTCCACCCCTTTTATTTCTTCAAGAAATATCTTTAAAAAATAAGGGATAATTCTCTAAATCAGCCTCCCCATCTTTGTTTCCCAACTAAGGATAACCGAGCTCTGGTTTGTTGTTTGAAGGTTCGTTGATACATCACCACACTACAAAACTGCGCTAGACAAAAAAAGATACCCTTTTTATACTTAGATTATGAATACACTCAAACTAGCTCACGGCAATAAAATTCCTGTCTTGGGATTGGGGACCTGGCGGCTTCAAGGAAGTGATTGTGAAGAAACTGTTGAGACCGCCCTGGCCCTGGGCTACCGCCACATTGACACCGCTGAACATTACCAAAATCAAATTTTCATCGGACGAGCATTACAAAAAAGCGCCCTGGCGCGGGAAGAAATTTTTCTCACTTCCAAAGTTTGGCGCGATCATCTAGAACAGGCCGCAGTCCGCCAAGTCTGTGAACAAAGCCTGCAAGAACTGCAAACTGAGTATTTAGATCTTTTCCTTATTCATTGGCCTAATCACCAAATTCCTTTGGAAGAAACTTTAACTGCCCTAGAACAACTCCGCCAAGAAGGACTGATCCGTGCTTTTGGCGTCTCCAATTTTACAATCAAACACTTGAAAAAAACAGAAGAATTAGGTTTTACAATTAGTGTTAATCAAGTTGAATACCACCCCTCTTTTAAGCAAGAAGACCTTAAAGAATATTGCCGTCAACGAGGAATTATCCTGGTTACTTATTCTCCCTTAGGACAAGGGCAGGATTTGTCAATCCCTCTCCTGCAGGAACTGGGTAAAAAATACAACGCTAGCGCCGCGCAAATTATTCTCGCCTGGATTTTGCAACAAGGCATGGTCGCTATTCCCCGCTCCCGCCAACAACAACATCTCGCAGACAATCTTCGCGCCGCAAAAATCAAATTAACCGCCGAAGAAATAGATTTAATCAACCAACTTCCCAATCGCGAACGCCTCCTCCACCCCCCTTATGCTGAATTTTAAGACCGAAAACAAAATTCTTAAAACAATAAACTAAACATTCCTAGCTCTCAGTGGGAAGAAACCAATTAAATGTTTTGGGGCAAAAAACGAATTTACACAGCTAAAAGATTTAGGTAAGAATTTATTCTCGATTTTCAAGAAGATAATCTTGACCCAACTAAAACACTAAAACAAAGATAGAACAACAGACTAATATAATCTTCATATCGCTGGGGGATTAAAAACTCTTCTTTCTTTCTTAGTAGTTACTGAACTAGCGGCAACAGTTAAGGTGACTTGCAAATTTCCCTCCGGATCAACATCACTAAAATCCAAAGTTAACTCCAGTGGAGGTAATGAAGCTTCACCGT
>JALUVT010000069.1 GCA_027020325.1 bacterium | reverse complement strand
TTTCTTAGGGGCACTTTCTTTAGCTCCCCCTTTTCTTTTCCTATAAGCTGTTAACCTTGTCCGCAAAGAACGGGCTTTAGTATCAATCTCTTCCGCTATTGCTCTTAAGTGAGAAGGCAGGTTTTGTTCTGCCGTAGGAGGAAAATCATCCAACTCTTCCAATAGACCCACAATCTCCCTACTAAAATCATCCAATAATAATTCCTCCGGCGAAGCAGGCGGCTTTTCTTCTGCAGGCAAATCTCCCCCCCACGGGGGCTCTAAAAACTCTCGAAAAATTGAAACAGGGGTTTTGCCCGACACAGCTTATTTGATTAATTCTAACATCATCCTCTGTTAAAATAAAATTGATGCTTTTAAAAGTTTTGCCTGTTGGTTCTCTAAAAACAAACTGCTATTTCCTTATCAATCCTCAAAACAAAGCGACGATAATTATTGATCCCGCTGATGATGCGGATTTTCTTTGTCAACAACTGCGTCGGGATAATCTAAAACCCCAGGCAATCTGGCTCACTCATGCCCACTTTGACCATCTCCTAGCCTTGACGGAACTAAAGCTAATCTATCAAATTCCCTTTTTCTTACACCCGCAAGATCGTTTTTTGCTCCAACAAGCCCCCGCCAGTGCCCGTTATTGGTTGGGGGAAATTGATTTTCTTCCTCCTCCTCCCCGGGAAGATTATGCGTTAAAAGAAGGATTATTCTTATCCGGCGGCGGGAGAAAATGGCGCGTTTGGCACTGTCCAGGCCACACTCCGGGCAGTGTTGTTTTTCTGGCCCAAGATGAACCCTTATTGCTCGGCGGAGACCTAATTTTTGCCCGCGGGGTCGGACGAACTGATTTTAGCTACAGTGATCCGTCAGCCCTTAGGGCCTCTCTGCAGCGGCTGCAAAAATTACCTCCCTCAACAATCATTTATCCCGGACATGGAAAAAGTTTTTCTTTAGGAGATTGGTTGGCGAATAATTCATTTTTTAACTCTCGCATTTAGTTGTTGGGGTAAAGAAAAATAAAAAGTTGTTCCCTGCCCCGGCGTTGATCTTAATCCGACCCGTCCCTGATGCAGTTCAACATATTTTTTAACAATAAAAAGACCAATCCCGCTTCCAGCTCTTTTCCCATGCCGATAAAAAAGCTGGAAAAGCTTTTTTTGCACTTCCGGCTCAATTCCCGGCCCATTATCCCGCACCGCAAAAAGATATCTTTGGCCTTCCTTACGGCAGCTAATTTCAATTTCCGGTTCTTCTTGGTCCGCGCTAAATTTAATCGCATTACTAATCAAATTGCGAAAAATTTCCCGCACCGCCTGGGGGTAAACTGCTAAGAGCGGCCACTGCCCCCTTAACTTAACTTTAATCCCCTGTTCTTTAAACTGAATCTGAAAATCGTGCAAAAGGTCGCGGATCAACGCTCCTAAATCTTGTTTTTTCAACTCATATTGCTGGCGTCCGAGGCGGCTAAGAGTCAAAAGTTCGTCAATTAACTGGCCCATATTTTGCAAAAGCTGTTCCATTTTCGGTAAATCTTCCTTCACTAAACTCCAGTCTTGACGCGAAATATTTTCTTTAATCTCTTCTAGATATCCCCGTAGCGAGGTTAAAGGGCTGCGGAGATCGTGAGAAACAACATAAACAAATTGTTCGAGTTCCTGATTTTGTTTTTGCAACTGTTGCAGTAATTGGCGGCGAATCCGCGTTCCGCGCTCGCGCAAATACTGATAGGTTAAGGCAAGACTGGTAACCAAAAAATAGGACCCCAAAATATCCAGGGCTATTTCACGCGAAAGGGGAGGCTGATAATAGCCTCGTAATTGCAAGCCTGTAAAAAGCAAGAGCCAGCTTATAATTACCGCATTCCATTTCAAACCTTCGCGAACCCCGGCGATAAAAAGAGAAAGCAAGGGGTATGAATAAAGCCAGAGAAGACGCGAACCTTGCAACCCACTCTGACTAATCGCCAAAGGAATTGAAAGAGTATTCGAGATAATGAACAGGCGGGTAATTAATTTGAGGTTACGTGTTCGCCGCAAAAGCCAAAGGATGAAAATACCGGAAAATCCGGCGACAATTTCAACGACGGCGCGAAAAACACCGATAACAAAAAAAGAATGGACAAAAATAATTATCAGCAGCGAAAGGCCAAGAATATTGATAACTTGAACCTTTTCCAAAATTTCTGGCGGAGTTGAAGGAGGAAAGTTGCTGCGGATAAAGTTTTGCCAATAACGGGAGCGAAAAATTTTTTTGCCAATCAACATTACTCCCATTCTAATAAATCTTGCAGTCGGGGTAAATTCTTTTCCAATGAAAAATGTTCCCGGGCCAGCTGGAAATTATGCTCAACCATTTCTTGGCAATAGGAGCGGTGCTCTAAAAGGTAATCAAGATGGTCAAGAATTTCGGGAGTAATATTGCCATTATCTATTTCCAAACAGCGGAAACCAAGGGGGCGAATATCTTCTTCGTAAACTTTATAAGAATTAATCACCAAAGGTTTGCGAAAAAAGAAA
>JALUVT010000068.1 GCA_027020325.1 bacterium | reverse complement strand
TGTTGCGGGTATGATCATAAATATCCATCTCAACCCCACCAAGCCCCGCCCCCGTCATTTTATCGAAAACACGCCCCCCCACTGGCCAATCCGGCGTCGGAGTAGGGGTATTTGTAGGACTACCTCCTCCCGGACACAAAGCTGGATCCCGACAGTCATAATAACGCCTATCACCCGGACAATCACTATCATCCCAACAACTCTGTCCACAAGCCGCACAATTCCCCGGCTTAACACCTGGCGTTGCTCCAACACAATAATCACCCCCGGGTTGACAAGCATCAACACATAACACTTGCCCAGTAGGACAAGGGGGTGTAGGCTTAGGGTCACCACAGCCGCACCACTCCGACCCTTTTACCGAATTATTAAAACTAAAATAAAAAAAGACTCCAAATATAAATAAGGCAAGACCTACTACACGAAGTAGCAAAAGCCACGAAAATAAATTAAAAAATGTATTTCTAAATAATTTGGACATTTTTTCTAATTACTCTACAACAATAACATCTTTCCCTTCAATTTTATACAACCTTAAGTAATCATCCTCCTGCAAATCACCTCGCTCCAACCTATACCACTTTTCACCTGCTTTATAAACATAAACCATTTCTTTTGATAAGGCCACTACTTGTGTCCTCCGCTGGTTATCTTCAATCGTAACATTATCACTTCCCTTTAACCCCATAAACACTAATCGCCCCTGCCAAACAACCTTTCCCTTTGTCGCAATCCCCTTTAATAATTTAAGCAATGCGGCATCCTTAACCTCAGGCTTTAATTCTTTAATAATTACCGCACGCCCATCTCTTTCATTGGCAAGTACTTCCAAAGAAGCTAACAGGTCGCTATCGGTTAAACCCGCCCGCACTACTGTCCCCGGAAGCAATCCCCCCTTATCCCCTCTTATATAATCCAAAGAATACAATTTTCGCTTGTTTTGTTCCGGGAAAAAAAGTTCAACTTTTTCTTCTCCTTCAACTTTTACAACACGAGCTAAAAGCTGCTTACTTGCCACTAATTTAATTTCAGACTGCTTTTGCATCAAAAACCAACCTCCAGCAAACAGAAGCAATATTACTACCAAAACTATAAAAAACGAAAAACTGCGCACTAATGAACTATTAAAATAATTATTTTTCTCACTATCCGCAGCAAAATTAGAATTAACAGAAGAGGTTAAATTAAAATTAGGTTCTGAGTTGGGCATCAAACTAGGGGCAGTTTCTTCCATAAGTAAAAAGTTAGACTGAATTAATTATTAAAAAAGCAAGAATTTTTTGTCAAGAAGGGAGGAAGAAAAAGAGATATTAAGCAAAATTGTTGTTATAGTAAGAAAAAATTAACATAATACACGCAACAACAAAAATGCCTTTTCACTGTTTGCCAAAATTTTGTTTATTTAAGAAGAAAAATAAGTTTTGTTTATCAGTTACAATATTAGTATGCAAAAAAAGACACTAATAAAAAAGGGAGTAATTGCGGGTTATAATCGTGGTCTATATTCGGTATTAATTGATGGAAAATATTTTCAAGCCCGTCTTCACCCTCAAATTAATTTTTCTTCCAAAGACAAATTAATTGTAGGAGACAAAGTAAAAATAGAAATAAGTCCCCTTCATAACCTTATTTTAGAACAGGAAACACGAAAAAATTTTCTTCAACGTACTCGGCGCAGCAAGAATAAAAAAAAGAAAAGACAAATTATTGCCGCCAATATTGATCTGGCTATTATTGTGAGCTCTATAAAAAATCCTTCTTTCAATCCCCTTTTTATTGATCGTTACCTTGTTATTATTACTCAAGCTAATATTAGCCCCTTAATTTGTCTTAACAAAATTGATCTTAATAACTCCGACAACGGAAACTTCCCCTCAATCTTAAATTACTATGAAAAAGAAATGTCAATTCCGGTTATTAAAACATCGACTCTAAATGGGAGGGGAATAAGCACTCTACAAAGAAAAATCGCGCAAAAAACAAGTGTTTTTTTGGGCCAAAGTGGGGTCGGAAAATCCTCCTTAATTAACGCCCTCGAAAAAAAATTACAAATTAAAACCTCCCCGGTTAATCCTAAGACAGGACAAGGCCGCCACACCACAACAAATTTTAGGCTTTATCCAATTGGTAAAAAAACCTACATTATCGACACCCCCGGAATTCGCAACCTTAGTTTAAACCATATTGAGCCTCGCTTATTAGAACTTTATTTTACGGATTTCCAAAAATACACTCAGCAATGCTATTATCGAAATTGTTGGCACCAAAATGAAAATGGCTGTGGTGTAAAACAAACCTATAAAGAAGGCAAAATTCCTGCCAGCCGCTACCAAAGCTACCTCAAAATATTGCAGGAAATTAAAGTTTAAACTAAAATATAAATAATCCTAGAAATATGGATCCCTTAACAAAACTACAACGCGACCTTCAATATATAAAGAAAACAACCAAAACCTCATTTGAGTTTCTTCAAAATTACTTGGAAAAAAAGAAAATTTTTCTTTTTTTAAT
>JALUVT010000067.1 GCA_027020325.1 bacterium | reverse complement strand
CCTTTAGCAATTGGGGAGTAATTTGATTGAGGTTAAGGATTAGATCAACGGTCAAAATTCGCTTGGTTGTTGTTTGCCAATTCTGTTGTTGCAAAAGCTCGATTAATTTTTCACGGAAAAGAGTAATTTTATCGCGGCTAATAGTAAAACCGGCTGCTTGTTTGTGGCCGCCAAAGTTAATAAGAAGAGAAGAAGTCTGTTCTAGTAATTGAATCAAGTTAAGGTTGGGAACACCCCGGGCTGATCCTTTACAATAAGGTTCTCCTTCGCTGATCACAAAGGAGGGGCAGTTAAATTTTTCACTAATTTTTCCCGCAATGAGTCCAATTACTCCTTCGTGCCAATGGGGATGGCTCAGAACCGCCACTGGCGCAGGCGCAGATTGAAATTGCTTTTCTGCTTCCAACAATGCTTCCTGCATTAGGTTTTGGCGTTGTCGGTTAGTTCGTTCCAAAATTAAAGCTAATTCTCGCGCCTTTTGATGATTCCGGGTTACTAAAAACTTTAAGCTTGTTAGGGCGTGTTCTAAACGCCCCAAGGCATTGAGACGAGGGGCAATAATCCAGGCAACATGATAAGGAGTAATTGTTTTCCCCTCTAATTTATTTTCTTGATAAAGATATTGTAACCCCAGACGATGAGGGCGCTGTAAATGTTGGAGACCTTTTTTAACCCAGTAGCGGTTAATTCCCTGCAAGGGAAGAAGATCGGCAATTGTAGCCAAAGCCAAAAGATCAAGAAAATTTTCCTGATCGCGCCAGGAAAGCAGGCTTTGAGCCAAGAGCCAAGCAACTCCACTACCACTAACAGCTGTCTGGTGAAGAATCACATTAGCCGGGGGCAAAACCGCTCCCGGCTGGTGATGATCAGTTAGAATTACTGAAACGCCCTTTTCTCGCAGTTTTTCTATCTCTTTGACCGAGCGAATTCCACAATCAACAGTAATCACCAACGGCGGCAACGAAGATAATTCTTGAGCAAGTAATAAAAGATCCTCTAAAGAGGCCTCCGAAATACCGTACCCATGCCGAAGGCGGTGGGGAATAAAGGGGCGGGTCAAGGAGAATTTCTGCTGAAAATAGAGCGTTTCCCAAAGGATAGCTGTAGCGCAAATACCATCAACATCATAGTCACCGTGGACAATAATTGGCCGCTTTTCTTTTTGCGCCCGTTTAATTAAATCACACGCCTGCAATAATTTTTCTTCCTCTAATAATTCCTTGGGCTCCGGCGGCGGGGAAAAATCAAGAAAAAATTTTTCCTCATTTTGGTTAATACCGCGGTTTTCAAGAAGCAGGCGGACAATTGCGGGAGCATCTTTATCCTCGGTGGGAGTAGGATTTAAGTATTGCCAGTACATCTAATTATAGTATAGCATTGTCTTAAATTAGTCTTAACGCCTTTGTTTTTAATTAAACCGTCCAAGCGATAATGAATTTAGTTGCTGACTTAATCCTCTTAATTGGAGCTTCATTATTGTTAATCAGAACAACACGGGAAATAATTTTCTCTTTAGATAAAATTTCACGCCATTTTGCCCTCAGCGAATTCTCGACCGCTTTTATTTTAATGGCGGTAGCCACTTCTCTCCCCGAAGTTTTTGTTGGAGTAACAAGTGCATTGGAGGGAGCTTCATTGGTTAGTTTGGGTAATGTTTTGGGGTCGAATATTTTAGACTTAACTCTGGTAGCCGGGATTGTCGCCTTGATGAGCCGACAAGTTGTCGCCCGCAGCCTTATTGTCCGTCGTGATGCCCTTTATATGGCCTTTTATCTTTTTTTCCCCTTTTTTCTTCTCCTCGACAAAACACTCTCTCGCTATGACGGCCTTCTGCTGATTTTAATTTATTTTCTCTACCTTTTGCATTTATTAAATCAGCGCTCATCCTTTGCCCGCCATCACAATCATGTTTCGCGCAAACAGGCCCTCCAAGCTTTATTTCTTTTTGTAATAGCCACCTTCGGCCTCTTAATCGCCGCTGATCTCCTCGTTCGTGCAGCGAAAAATATTGCCTTGGATCTTGGAATGGGAATTGGTTGGGTCGGGCTTTTTTTTGTTGCTTTAGGAACATCATTGCCGGAAATTGTTTTTGAATTAAAGTCAATCCGTCTTAATCACGCCAATTTAGCTTTAGGTGATTTAGTCGGCAGTGTTGTTACTAATTCAACCCTTGTCCTTGGAATTACGGCTCTAATCAGCCCAATTGTTATCGAAAATCTCTGGAGTTACTTAATCCCTTTCTTTTACCTTTGTTTAATTGTTTTATTATTTGAAATTTTTATCCGTAGTGAAAAACGACTTGTTGCTGTTGAAGGGCTAATACTAATTTTAATCTATATTTTTTTCCTTTTAACTGAATTAGGCTTCCAATTTTTGCAAACAGCGCCGCGCTGACTTTTTAATTATTTATCTCCTTTAACTACTATCAAATACCTCCAAAACCCCCAAAAGAGCAAAATTAGCTTTCACAAAAACCCCCAATTGCCACCAATAAAAGGAAGAAGGGCCTTAAAGCTAATCA
>JALUVT010000066.1 GCA_027020325.1 bacterium | reverse complement strand
TACCGGCTTTAGAAGAACTGCGGCGACAGCGCAATCAGGCTCGTCATGAATGGAAAGATCTTTCCCCGCCGCAACGCGCTCAACGACAGCAAGAATTAGTAGAGTTAAAAAGAAAAATTCAGGCTCAAGAAAGGCAATTGCGGGAGGTTAACGCCCGCTGGCGAGATTTGCTTTGGCAGATTCCCAATTTGCCCCTACCCGAAGTTCCCCGCGGCGAAGATGAAAATGATAATGTGGTTCTGCGCCAATGGGGGGAAAAGAGGAAGTTTTCCTTTCCTGTGCGTGATCATTTGGAATTGGGAGAAAAACTTGATCTCATTGATGTTGTCCGAGCGAGTAAAGTTTCGGGGTCCCGTTTTACTTACCTTAAGAATGAACTTGTTTTACTGGAGTGGGCTTTGGTTAAATTTGCTTTTGACTTTTTGGTCCAAAAAGGATTCCACCCTGTTCTCCCTCCAGTTTTGATTAAAAAAGAAATTGAGGCCCGTCTGGGTTATGGGGAACATGGAGGATGGGAAGATATGTATCTTTTACCCGAAGACAATTTAGTTCTTATTGCTACCGCTGAACACGCTTTGGTTGCTTTGCATGCCGAAGAAACCCTGCCGGCTTCCGAGTTGCCGCGGCGTTATATTGCTTTTTCAACATGCTTTCGGCGAGAGGCGGGTAGTTATGGTAAGGATACGCGAGGAATCATCCGTTTGCATCAGTTTAATAAGGTGGAGATGGTCTCGTTGACCCGTCCGCAGGATTCAATACAAGAGCACCAGTTTCTTGTTAACCTCGAAGAAGAATTAATGCAGCAATTAGAGTTGCCCTATCAGGTGGTTCAGATTTGCAGTGGGGATCTTGGTCACCCCGCAGCGAATAAAATTGACCTCGAAGTTTGGTTGCCGGGACAAAACCGTTATCGTGAAACCCACTCTTGCAGTAATTGTACTGACTATCAGGCACGGCGTCTTCAAATTAAATATGAAGAAGGAGGAAAAAAAGAGTATCTTCATATTCTCAATGGCACTGTTTTTTCGGAGCGTCCCTTGATTGCGATTTTGGAAAATTATCAGCAAAAAGATGGATCGGTTAAAGTCCCTTCTGTTTTACAGCCCTATCTTAATTTTGACAAAATAGGGTAATTAAATTGTTCTTTTTTCCCAATGATTACTATTTTATTTGAAGATGAAGATTTTTTATTACTCAATAAGCCTCCGGGGTTGATTAGCGTTCCGGGAGCGGGAATCGGATTTGAGCAGACTTTAGCCGGATGGGTTCGTCAGTATCTGGGTTCTTTTATTGAAAAAGTAGGGGAGGAAAAACGCTGGGGCTTGGTCCACCGTCTGGATAAAGATACTTCAGGAGTGATGGTCGTGGCCAAAAACGCCCGTGCTTATGAGCATTTGAAGAATGAATTTCGTTCTTTTCGCGTAAAAAAATTTTATTGGGCTTTGGTTTGGGGCATGCCGCAGGAAGAATACTTTGCCGTTGACGCTCCCGTGGGGCGGCATCCCCGTCAATGGGCGCGTTGGATCGTCCGCCAAGATGGGAAACGAGCCGTAACTTTGTTTCACTTAAAAAAGAAAAATCTCTTTCATCGCCAATTAGGCGAGGAATATGTTTTTAGCTGGCTTGTTTGCCGTCCCTTAACTGGCCGTACTCATCAAATCCGAGTTCATCTAAAGGCTTTGGGTTATCCAATTTTAGGAGATTATTATTATGGAGGACGACGAAAATACCGTATAATTAGATCATGGTTAAAACGACCCTTCTTGCACGCTCGCAAACTTGCTTTTTACGACTTAAACGGTAAATTGCGGGAATTTAAGGCTCCTTTAGCCGCTGATTTAAGATGGTTCGTTCGTGGCGTTACTACCAAAAAGAATTAAAATTTAAGCGCTGGTTGCGACGGTTTTTACTGTTATTACTACTTTTCTTGATTTTTGGGGCAGTTTTTCTGAGTAATAAGTTTATTCAATGGTTAAATTTTTCTTTCCTTAGAGGGAGTACTGTAAATTCACTAACTGCCTTACCGCCTTTAAGTACTTTTAATATTTTATTAGGGCAATGGGATCCGGAGGAAGAAACTTTTTGTCGTTTGGGAATGGTGCACCTTGACCAACAGCAAGAAGAAGTATCTTTAATGATCTGGGATCCGCAAATAGAAATTGATTTTCGGGGAGAAAAAATTTTATTGGCTAATCTTTGGCGTCGGGGCCAAAGCTTGAATCCGCCGCAAGGTCTTGATTTTACCCTTGTTCAATTAGCTGATTATTGGGCCTTACCTTGGGATGGTTTTGTTTTTCAGCGTTTGCCCTGTCGAGAAAATGATTCTTCCTTAGAAACGCAGCTAGATTTTTTCTACCGTCAAATTAAGAGCCCTTCCTTTTTTTATCACTGGTGGTTTTGGCAACGAGAAAGCCAAGATTGGTTGTGGAGCAATTTTTCGCGGCGTCAATTGTGGAATTTATTATTGCGGGTGCGTGATAGTAATGACTGGAAATCTTTTTCTGTTTCCGCGGCGACAATAAAGCAACAA
>JALUVT010000065.1 GCA_027020325.1 bacterium | reverse complement strand
TAGTGCCGGTGCGGGGGGAGGTGGAGCCGCTACGACTAATGGAGGAAATGCATCCGGAGGCGGGGCCGGCGCTGGGGGGGCAGGAAGTGTGGGCCGAATTCATATTGATTATGCGAATAGTTTGTCTGGAACCAGTAATCCCAGTGCGGATACGAGCCAATTAAGTGGGGGAAATTTAGATTTAGTTTGGGAATATTGGAATGGTACTGACTGGACGAGCTTGGAGACGGTCAGTGGTTTCACTGATGGGACGAATAATCTGACCCAAAATGGCAGTATTTATTGGGATATTACCCCTCCGGACTGGAGACCCTATTCAGTGGCCGGTTCCACTGACCTTTATTGGATCCGTTTATCCCTAAATTCTTCTTCAGCAAATTATGCTACTTTGCCAATTGAAAATCTGCTTCGAAGCGATATTTTAGTTTTAGAATATTTGGGGACAATTTCAGCAACTGATCAAACATTGGTTGTTGTTCCCGAGCGCCTAGTGTTGTTAAGCACTATTGTTTTGTTTCTGCCTCGATTTTTGAAAAAATCGCGTCGAAAATTAGATTGAGAGATTAATGCGCAAAAATACTTTTTTAACAATTTTTATTTTAGCCGCAATTATTTTAAGCGTTCTTCCTTTTGTTACTACTTTCAATGAATTGTTAACGCGAATTGCTGAGAATACGCGCTTTTATCAATTGATCGAAACTTATCTCGTTCCTTGGGAAGTAAAACTAATTGGAGTTTTGTTTTTGCCTTTTAATTTTCGTTTTGTTGCCATTCCGGGAGGGATGATGATTAATGATACTTATGTAAGGTTGTCTTGGAATTGTCTTGGCTGGCAAGGTTTTTTGTTGTTTGCTATTACTCTTTGGGGCGGGCTCCAGGGCAATTATTCTAAGTTATCGAAAGTAGAAGCAATTGTTATTGGCATTTTAGGTACATTTTTGATAAATTTGGCGCGAATTGCTTTTACCTCTCTTTTGGCTGTCCGCCGTAGTCAATTGTTTGCTCTTCTTTTTCATGACTATTTCGCGGCTTTTGTCTTTATTATTTGGTTAATTATTTATTGGACTTTTGTTTATCAATTTGTCTTAAAAGAAGTTTAATTTTAAGATTAAGGAGAGAAATGTCTTTTTTAACAATTGCCCAAATTATCAAAAGAAAAAATTTGTGGGCTAATCAGCGGGAAATTATTGTTGATTTTCTTTGCTTATCATTATTATTTTTTTATAACTTATTTTGGTTAAAATTCTTTTTTAATTATGTGGGGTACTTAGGTCCTATTTCAGCACCTTTTTTACTTTTTATAGCCAAGTTAGCTTTATTAATTAAGCCTGCCTTGGATTTGGGCTTCTTTTTAACGCGTTTTGTTTTGTTAACCCAATTAGTAGCTCTTAGTAGTTGCTACCTTTTTTTTAAGGAGTTAACCAACCGCCGTCTTCCGGGGTTAATGGTTGCATTTATCTATTCTCTTCCTCTGCCTTTATTAGGAGCCGACCGAGTCCGCCAGGCAATTATTTATGGTGATGCGGCGCATTTAGTTGCGGTATCATTTTTTCCTGCTTTTATTTACTTTTTCTTACGCTTTCTTAAGGAAGGAGGGTTAATACAGTCTTTATTGGCGATTATAGTGACGGCAACCGTAGCCTTAATTAGCCCCTTTGCCTTTTTTAATCTTCTTTTTTGGCTTTTAGTAATATTTTTTTCCGAAATAATCCTTGGTCAAGCACGCTTAAAATTGGCTCGGGCAGTTTTTATTTTATTAATAAGTTGGTTAATGGTTTCTTTTTGGTACACGCCGGGTTTTGTCTTTCGTTTATTGACTTCTCCTCAGGCTCGGGTAATCATCGATCTCTTTTTTAAATTCATTCCCTTATCATTTTTTATGATTCCTTTATTGTTGATTGTTGGTTATTTACTTTTTGAAAGTCGGCCCGGTTTACAGCCAATTGTTTTGGTTTTGTCATTATTTGTTGTTTATGGAAGCTTTATTTTAATGGAGACTTTTGGCCGGGCTAATTTGAAGGAATATGTTTTATTGCCGCATCGTTTTCTTCCTGAATTTGGCTTATCTTTAGCCTTTTTATTGGGAATTTTGAGTACGATTATTTTAGATGCTTTAAGTTATTTAGAAATTAGTAGTCGTAACTACTTTGTTCAATTACTTTTACCCTCTGAGGCAGGATCGAAGGCGAAACGGGGAGTTAATCTCTTTTTATTATTATTGATTTGGTTTTGCGGCATGTTAATTGTTTATCTTCTCTTCCCTATAAATGATTTAAAAAGTCAACTTCAGATGCTAGGCTCTTCAATTTCTTCTCTTAACGGGTCATTAGACTTTAGAAGGCAACTTTGTTATTATCGTTGTCCAGGTGCGGGAGATCATTTAATAGGGTTATTATTAACCATTTTCTCTTTAGTGCTTGTAGTTTTTTTATTTGTTCAAGAATTATTTTTATCCCAAAGACAATGATTTATTTAATAATTCCAACTTATAATGAACGATTGAATATAAAGCCTTTATTATTAAAAATTTTGGCTTTGAAAA
>JALUVT010000064.1 GCA_027020325.1 bacterium | reverse complement strand
TCCTCCCAAGCGGAATTGACGAAATCCTGAAAAGTCATTTCAACAAATACGTCGGAAAGGGTCTGCCACCCGAACTAAAAAAAGAGAGGTTTCGCGGATTTACTCTCTACCCACACAGGAGACAGCTAAAAATCTGGCAGGATGTCTGGCAGGGAATAAGCTACACCGACGAGAACGGAAATACACTAAAGGGTGCAATAGACAACCTCTTGATTAAAGACAATAAGCTGGTCGTAATTGACTATAAAACAAAGGGATTTGCCGTAAAAGATGACAGCGCAAAATACTACCAGGACCAGCTAGACATATACAATTTCCTCTTCCGAAAAAACAACATCCCGACACATGACTATTCTTTCCTACTTTTCTACGTCCCGAAACTAATAGACAGCCACGGAAAATTCATCTTTGACACAACAATCGTTCGCGTGAAAATAGACATAAAAAATGCGGAAGATATTTTCAAAAAAGCAATAAAGCTCCTAAAAGGCCCGTGCCCAAGAAAAAAATGTGAATGGTGCGAATTTGTTCCAAATCAGGAAAAGTTGTTTTAAAATCCCAACCACAAACTATAAATAATTTCTCTAATTAAAAAACTTATGAAAAAAATTATTTTGGGGATATTGGTTATTTTCTCTATATTTTTAATCTCAACAACATTAGCTCAGAATGGAACACTTCCAATCTACGAAGATAACTTCCTTAGCATAATACTAGACAAAATAACATCTCTAGTCTCTATACAAAAAATGTCACTATATGAGCTTACCTCAGCCTCTAAAAGAGAATGCGAGTGGAAAAGTTTAAATCAAAAATGGGATTTTAATATGAATTCTTGGGGAACTTCAAGAAATTATAATATCACAAAAACTCTTCAGATTCCAAAAGACATTCCTTACAGCGAAGTTAAAATTAGTTCTGGAAGAATTATTGCAAGATGTAGTGAAATGAATAAATGCACAATCTTCATAAACCGAAAAAAATGCCTATCGCCAAATGAAAATCTAAAAAATGAAAATGAATCAAATGAGATTAACCCCCCCTCAAAATGCCTAAAGTTTTTCAATAGTGGTGAAAACAAGATTACCTTAGAAATAGGTGCAAACGCAAGAGGTAGTTTTAACAATCTTTATCTTGAAATGGAAATTAAAGAGACCAAATGTTAATTAAATTGTCCCTATATCTCAAACAAATCCCAAAAACCCAGCAGCCCATTTCAAAATAGCAAAAGCAGGGGGCGGGAGTTCGAAACAATGTTTCGAACGGGAGGGCACAAGAGAGGGCAGAAGAGCGAGCAGAAAACAAAGCCCCACATCAAAATCTTTATAAGCCAATTCTCTTGAGTTATTTCAAGCCCACATCGCATAAAGCAACATTTAAAATGTTCCATGCATGCGATGAAAAACTTGCGCCCACATCGCATAGTGGTATTGCACCGGATTGCTAATCCGGGACCTTCGGGTCTGGCAGGTTCGATTCCTGCTGTGGGCGTTTTTTTTATTTAGCAGGAATCGTTCGATTCCGAAAAATTAGGTCTTCGGAAAAATAGCAAATCTACGAAGACATGTTTGAGCAGGCTGTGGGCGTTTTACCCCTTACCAAAGGCCATAAAAACCCGCCACAAACCTTGCGGCTCAAAGGTCACGTGCAAAAATGGTCCGCCTCATATTCGCCTTTGCTCTCTCTTCCGCCTTCCTAATCAGCTCTTCAACTTTCTTCTCAAGCTCGGTGTAAAACTCTTCCGAAACATTAAGCTCCGTTCCTTCTTTCACCTTGCTTTTCACAATCAAAGCCATTTATCCCTCCTTTCCTCAAATAAGCGTTTTTAATTAAATAATAGAAATAAATTGAGATTATTAAGATTACTATTGCCCATGTTATCAGGCGCGTGATTGAGTCTATGCGGCTTATGCTGTTTGCAAGAAGGTAGCCCACCGTAAAAAACAAAGTCACCCAGATAATCGCAGAAACAAGCGAAAAGGGCAAAAATTTCCGGTATGAAACTTTTTCGTTGCCGACCATGAACGGAACGATGGAGCGTATCGGCGGATTTAGCCTTCCAAAGACTATAGTCTTTCCAAGGTGGCAGTGAATAAGCTTGCCAATCCTTTTTATCAGACTCTCCTTGACAAAAAAAGTCTTAAGCCAGCTATGAAAACGCCTTTTGCTAACAAGTCTGCCGGTAACATAGCCTGTATGGTCAATAAACATCGTCGCCAAAAGGCAAACAAGATAGGCAGTGGCAACATCAAAAAGCCCGAAGCGGGAAAAAATTCCTGCCCCAAGAAGTGCAAAAGTCCCTCCTGGAATCACAACTCCTATCAGGGGAATTGATTCAAGAACTATCATAAGAAAGATTACCGGATAGCCCCAGGCATAAACCAGTCCACGGACAACTACAAACCAGGCTCCCATCTTATTTTTCAGGCTTCATAAGCGGAAAAAAAACGCATTCCCTAATGGGCTTTCCCATAAGAAAAGCAAAAAACCTCTCACTTAAGCCAAAGCCGCAAGCAGGAGGCATGGCGTACTTCAAAGCCTCCACAAAGCTTTCATCATGCTCCATCGCCTCGCTATCACCTCCCTCACTAAGCTTCCTTTGCTCCCTAAACCTTTTCTCTTGGTCAAAAGGATCGTTAAGCTCGCTATACCCGT
>JALUVT010000063.1 GCA_027020325.1 bacterium | reverse complement strand
AAAACAGCTTTAATTGTTTTTTTTACCAAAGGCTCTTCATTGTAAAAGGGAAGGAAAAAAGAGAGTTCTTGAATCACCTTTCCTCGCTCGCGCTGGGACATTAGTTTAGCTAAAGTTGACTAAATTTTACCAAATTAAAAGTAACAAAATGTAAGGCGTAATAAAGAAAAAATAATCCCAATGCCCCCCACCAGCCCCAGCGGGAACGCCAGCGCAAAAAATAGAAACCCGCGGTCCAGCCGCGCAACAAAAACCAGGCGCTAATCAGCAGGGAAGGATAAAGAAATCGCCCTTGTCCTTGACGGTAAAGCCAAGCAAAACGCGCCAAAAGAAGCAAATTTAAGATCAATCCGGCGCTGAGGGCGAGAAAAAATTTATTTTTTCCTAGCCCCAAAGGGAAAACATTCAAATTTTCCTTTTTCCAACGGAGGAAAAATAAAATTAACCATCCTCCGGCGGCAATTGAGAGAAGAAAGGAGTTCAAATGGGGCCAAAAACGCAGATTATTGTAAATTCCCGCCGCAGCCCAAAAAGTTTGCCGTAAATAGGGAAGAGTGCGTTGCCAGGCTTCCTGATAAGAAGCCCAATAAACCGGAACATTAACCACGGCTTCGGGATTCCAAAGTTTAAAAGAATAATAGTTGCGCCAAAAAACCAAAGCCAACCCTGTTCCCGCTAGCAGAAAAAGGAAAATAAAACTTTGCAGCAATTCGCGGCGTTGTGCGGGAGAAGAAATAAATTTCAAGCCCCAATAAAAAAAGACCACGGCCACGGGAACAATGGCGCTGAGTTTGGTTAAAAAAGAAAGCCCTAAAACCAAACCCAAGAGTAAACTTCTTTGCCGCCCCCAATTATCCTCCGCCAAAAGATACAAGGCTAGAGCAGTAAGTAAAAACAATAAATTATCATTATTAATCATCACCGAAAGAAAGAGGTAACTCGGTAAAAATAAAAAAAAGAGCAAAACCGCCAAGGCGGGGAAGGGGTTGCGCTGCGACCAAAGCAAGCGCGAACTAAAATAAGCGGTCGCCAAGGCGAAAAAAAGTGAAACCAAGCGCAAAGAATAAACTTGAAGGCTCAAATTACGCGGCTGCCAGTGATGAACAACTTTATAAAGAGGCGCTAATAATAGATAGTAAAGCGGAGGTTGATAATATTCCCAATCCTTGCTGCGGGAATTGGTTCGGTGCAGTTCCGTTGGTAATTTCTTTTTTAAGGCTAAATAACGGATATAATTAAAATGAGCTTCTTCATCCGGGGCATAAAAAAGAGGGGTCTGAAAAAGCAAAACTAAACGCAGCAGCAGCGCCAGAGCCAATAAATAAAGAAGCGCAGGGGTGATTTTTTTCTTACTCTGTTGCCAGATCCAAAGCCAGCCTCCGAGTAAAAAAGGCGTTAATTTAGTTAAAAGAGCCGCGGTCAACATTGCCTTTCAGTATAACAAGAGCGAGAAAAGAAAAAAAGAGTTGCTCTCTAGCGGGGAGGAGTCAATTGCTATATAATAAGCCCGTTAAATATTATGAAAATCGCCCGTCCCCTCTTAAAAAATTTTTTTTCTCTTTCCTTGACCGAGCTTTTAATCCGTCTTTCCAATAGTCTCCTCTCGGTTTACATTGCCCGCACTTTGGGCAGCAGAAATTTTGGCCAGCTGGGTTTTGCCGGGGCTTTTATTACCTTTTTTACTATTTTTTCTGACTTTGGTTTAACGGGGTTGGGAATCCGGGAAATTGCCAAAGAAAAAAAGAATTTACCTTTTTACACCACCAATATCTTGGCCATTCAACTCGTTTTAGCGGTAGTTCTTTTCCTTTTTCTAACCTTTCTCTTATATTTTCTCCCCTTAGATCAACAAACTCGCACCGTAACCTTTCTTTTTGGTTTCACTCTTTTCCCCACTGCTCTTAATCTGAGCTATCTTTTCCGCGCCCTCGAAAAAATGGAATATTTAACTTTAATTACTTTTTTCTCCCGCCTCGGCTATCTCCTGAGTGGATTTATTTTAATTGCCTGGCTCCGTGATATCCGCGCCATTCCGTTAATTTTAACGATCAGTAAAACAATTACCGCCCTCGCCAGCATTATTCTGCTTAAAAAATATTTCCGCCTCCGTTTTCAAAATCTCGATTGGCAATGGATTAAAAATCTCGCCCGCCGCGGCCGTCCTTTTTTAATCTCTGCTTTGGCGATCCAAACTTACTACAATCTTAACCCCATCCTGCTGCAATTTTTACAAAACAGCACGATGGTCGGATTTTATAATGCGGCCTATAAATTAATTATCCTCCTCAATATTGTGCCCCGCTTTTTTCAAGCGGCTCTTTTACCGACTTTAACCCGCGTCCTTATCAACCAACCCCCGCGCGCCGAAAAATTATTGCAAAAAACAAGCAAACTTTTTTTTCTCCTTGGTCTGCCGCTCGCTGTTGGCGGCACTTTAACCGCCAACTCAATCATCAATCTGGTCTATGGCTCCTCTTATCAACCCAGCCGCACGGTACTGCAAATTTTAATCTGGAGTGTTTTTTTTGTTTACGCCAATGTCAATTTTGGCGTCCTTCTCTTAGCGGGGAATAAAGAAAAAATCTACGCCCGTATCTCCACTCACGGCGCTCTAATCAATTTAATCAGCGCTCTTATTCTCATCCCCCACGGGGGAATTAACGGCGCCGCGCTGGCGGTTCTGCTC
>JALUVT010000062.1 GCA_027020325.1 bacterium | reverse complement strand
GTTCCCTTATCTTCTGCTTGCAAAACAAGGAGCTCCCTACCCACTCTAAAACTCTGCCAGTACTTGCCCGGCTGCCACTCTTCCATTTTTAGCTTATTAGGGAAATGTGAGGGCTTGTGAAAAGTACCGTCAAAATGAAAAGGTGGTTTCGGGTGAAGGAAAAAAGTTTTTTTGTAGCCAAGTTTCATAATCTGTTTAGGGAAAATCTAATTGATAGTCGGGAATACCTAGGGACAAGCCATAATCTACTGCCTTCTGTTTGCCTTCTTTATCACCTTTTTTGTAAGTAAAGATTTTATCTCGGAAAATAACATAAAAGTTTTCGCCATCATTAAAATCAGCATACCAATCATGCTCTCGTTCTAGATTTTTACTTATCTGCCGGGCTATTTCATCGACTTTTTCTGGTTCTATTTCAATAGTATGAAGCGTCCATTGAGAAAGCCAAGGCGTTTGGTGTTCGTCCGTAACCTCCTCAATTTTTGTTGAAACAATCTTTACTTTTTTGAGAATGTCTTTATTTTCTAAAGACTCCTCAATTATGACACCTTTATATTTAGCCATGTTTTAATTCTATTTTACCCATTGGCTGATCTCCCAAAGGTTGCCGTCAGGGTCGGTAAAGTAAGCCACTCTTTGTCCCCAAGGCATTGTTTTTGGCTCAACAGTAAACTCAACCCCCTTTTCTTTAAGCTCTTTGTATAGAGCATCCACATCTTCTACGGTATTCCAAGCCAAAATTGCCGGCCGCGGTAGGTTAGCATCCGCGTCGACTTTTCCTTTGCCCGCCAAATCTTCAGCCACTTTTTTTTCAAGCAAGGCTAAAGTGGCACCTTGCGTTTCAAATTCTGCAAAACCTTCTTCTTGGGTTTTAAGCTTTAATTAAAGTTTATTTTGGTAAAATTCAATCGCTTTTAGTAGATCTGAAACAACGAGAGCGATTGCCATAATTTTGTTAGTTATCGTTTTTCACCTTTTTATATTAAGGTATTAAGAATTAAAACTTTTCTATTATTTTAACACATTGATTATTGCAGTATTAGATTCTTCAATTCTGGGGAATAAAAATTATTTGTACCTTGTTGCCTCTAGATGGTTAGATGGGGCAAAAGTAAATGTAATGCTTCTGTTTTATGCTTACCAGAGGCTTAACGATTAAAGCAGGTTTTGGTGCCGGGGGCAGGACTCGAACCTGCGAAGCCCGAACGGGCGCCTGTTTTACAGACAGGTGCGATTGCCGCTACGCGACCCCGGCTAATTTAATCCTATTTTAACACAAAATTTTTTGGAGCCCCTCGGCAGAATCGAACTGCCATCCGCGGTTTACAAAACCGCCGCTTTACCATTAAGCTAGAGGGGCTTGTTCTCATTTTAATTGATTAATAAGAAAAAAACAACGCCTTTCCCGGCGTTGTTTTTCTTTGTCCAAAAAGTTAACTATAAAAAATAAAACAATATAAAGATAATTTCGCGGGATAGCTTTAGAGGTTTAATGAGTTAAGCTTGATAAGGATAAGTCCTTCCTACCATCCTAGAATTAACTCTAGGATAACCCATTAAGGGTTGTGCCGTTGAGACTTAAAAGACTTCCGCCCGGAAGTAATAAGTGGGTGGGTCGTTCACTGGTGTTTTAGTGAAACATAACCCTCCCTCGCACAAGCTTGTAGAGCGAAGTACCTTAAGTCTATTTTACGTGCACGGTAGGAAAAGTGCGATTATTCACACTATTTTGATTATAAAAAGGGGCCTCGTAATTGTCAAGATCTTTATCTTGTGTTAAGATAATTGGCGTTATTAACTAAAATGGCTTTTCAATGTGATTTTTGCGGCAAAAAACCAATTGTAGGGGGGAGAGAATTAAGAACAGGAACGCGCGGCTTTTTGAAGAAAAGAATAAAAAGAGTTTTCCGTCCTAATTTGCGTTGGGTTAAGATTAAGGTGAGGAATGAAAAAGCTCTTTCCCGAGCGCGAATTTGCAGCAAATGCCTCAAGCGCGCCCGTAAAGAGGAGCGTTGGCAGGCTGAGCGCGGATTGCTTATTCTAAATACCCGTTTACAAAGTCGCCCCAGTTAATTATTCTTTTTCCCTCGACTTGAATTTTTTCGGGAATGAGAACGCCGTCTTCATAGCGGACTTTAATTAGTTTGACTTTTTTTTGTGGATTTATTTCTTTTTTTAATGATTTGTTTAGAGCGAGACCTTTAATTAAATCGCTCAGAGTAGTCCAGCTTCCGGGCCAAGGAAGAAAAGCTCGGATTTGGCGATAGATCATTTCGTGAGGTTGTTTCCAATCGATTTTCCCGTCACGACGGGAAAATTTTTTACTCCAAGTCACTTCTTCCTCTTTTTGTTCTTGCGGGGGGAGAAAAATTTTCCCCCTTTTGGGGGTTAAAATCATTGCTGTTTGCTTGAGCCCTTTTTCCTTAAATTTTTTCCAGTGAGGAAGCAGGTCTAAAAGTAGTTCGGCCCCCAATTCAAAGAGAATCTGACTTAATTGCGGTGCAGTTTCATTTCCTTCTAGTTGATATTCAGTTTGAGCCGCGATAGGGCCATGGTCTAATTCTTCGTCCATCTCAATAATGCTTACCCCAGTTTTACGGTATCCTTGTATTATTGCGCTTTGAACCGGGGAAGGGCCCCGAAGTTGGGGAAGAAGTGAAGGGTGAATATTTAGTGTTCCTAAGGGAGGATAATAGATAAGATTGGAAGGAAGAATTTTGCCGTAGGCA
>JALUVT010000061.1 GCA_027020325.1 bacterium | reverse complement strand
AAGAAGAGAAGCTTTTTCTTTCTCCTGCAGAAGTATCGCCACGGGTGCGTCAGTTGATTGAAAGACGAGAAAAACTACGGGCGCAGCAAGATTTTGTCGCCGCCGATCAATTACGAAAGGAGATTGAGGAAGAAGGGCTGGAATTGATTGATACGCCCCAGGGCCCTCGTTTGCGACGCCGTTAATGGGTGAAATATTTATTGTTACCTTGCTTAATGCTAAGTTTGTGGTAAGATATAGCTGATGAAAAAGGAAACTAATAACAAGGAGGGGCAGGAACAACGAGATTATGAGCTAGTTGTCCTCTTTCGGCCCACGGTTTTAAAAAAACAGGCCACTGATTTGATAGAAAAAGAAGTGGAAAAATTGCAGGGTAAAGTTTCTAAGGTTGATGATTGGGGTAAGCGCCGTTTAGCCTACGAGATTAAAAAAGAAAAAGAAGCTCTTTATCTTTGTTTTCAACTGCGTTTTCCCTATGCTAATTTAGCCGAATTAAGACAAGACTTGCAACGCCAGGATTCGATATTGCGATTTTTGTTACTTAAGAGGGGGTGAAAGGTTATGGCAACGCGTTCTTTTAACAAAGTTTTTATTTTAGGAAATCTGACGCGTGATCCCGAATTGCGTTATACAGCTAAGGGAACGGCAATTTGTACTTTTGGCGTAGCTACGAATCGCGAATGGACAGCCGCGGATTCGGATCAGGTACGCGAGGATACTCAATTTCACAACATTGTCGCCTGGGGAAAATTGGCTGAGCTTTGTTCTCAACTTCTTTATAAAGGACGGCGGGTTTTTATTATTGGTCGCTTAAATACCGTTGCTTGGGATGATCAAGAAACCGGGCGCCGGACTTATCGTACCGAGATTGTTTGTGAAGAAATGATTGCTTTGGGTGGGCCCCGTAATCGCCGTGAAGAAGGAGCTGAAGCTGAGGTAAGCGCCGCTATTGCCGCTGCAGAAGGGATGGCAAACAGTGTTGCCGCGACGGGTGAACTTGCTGCAACGGCCGCTGATAACCCCAAGAGCGAAAATGAAGGTGATTCTTCTTCGAATTCAACAGAAGCAGCTTCAACTGCCGGAGGAGAAGAAGACATTCCCTTTTAGAGCAAGAGAAGAGTAACTTGACGGAAGAGGAGGCAATATTTTAATATTAGCAAGTCCGAGTAAAAGACTATTAAAAATGCGGCGAAAAATTTATTTAAAACGGGTTCGCAACTTGCCCTGTTATTTTTGTAGCGAAGGGCAGGACCCGTCCTACAAATTAATTGATTTATTACAGCAGTTTTTGACCCCGCGGCGAAAAATCATTCCGCGCCGTGGTACAGGACTTTGTGCTAAACACCAACGGCGTTTAGCCTTGGCCGTGAAACGAGCGCGTAATATTGCCCTATTGTGATTTTTAAAGCCGCGGGGCGGGGCTCACGATGAAACAACTGCCGCAGTCATTCTTTTGCCTCGATTGGGGAAGTGCCACGGTAAAAAGTTTTTGGCCAATTAATTCTTCCTTTTCCCCTTTTGAACTAATTACTAACCATGAAGGCGATGAATTTTTAAATTCCGTTCATTTCCCGGCCAATTTGACTGCTCCGGAGATAGTAAAAAATTTAGAAGAATTTTATCCTGAACCAGAAAAAGAGTTTTCAGGAGGATGGGTTTTCCTTTCTTCGGTTCAAGAAAAATTTGAAGAATTAAAAAAATGGTGGGAAAATAATAGCCCTTTTAAAGTGATTGTTGAGGAGGAAAATTCAAAAGAACAATTTTTATTGCAGGGTGGAGGGCGTTGGCGTTATGGTGATTATAATTTTTTGTTGATTGACCTGGGAGGCGGAAAAACAACCCTTCTTTTTTCCGAAGACAAAGAAAAACATTTTGCTCAAATTCCTTATGGGGTAGGAAAAGGAGGCGCGTTATTTCTTTTAGAAAAGGCTACAGAGGCACAACTAGCGCGCTGGCTTCCTTTTACAATAAATTATGAAGAAATTGCGGATTACTTTGGTAATAAAAGCCTCTTCCCGGGCCAGATACCTTTAAGCAAGCTTAATCTAGCCCTTGAGCAGGCCTTGGCTCGGGAAATTCTTCGTTCCTCGTTTTCCTCCCTTGCTTTTGTGGGGGTAGAAAAACCGTTACGGGTTGTTCTTAACGGAATGATTTTTAGTTATTCTCCTTCTTTAAGTACGGTAGCGTTAATGTTTTTGGACGGTTGGGGGAGGGAAGGAATTCAAGAAGTTTACCTTAATCCATGGGGGTCGGTGGGATTGTTGGCTCAGGTGCCATTTCTGCAGGATTATTTAAAGTTATTGGGCACTTTTGTCTGTTTTCGTCATTGTTTTGCCGCGGGTAAAATAATTGGTCGTATTTTTTTGGATTGGGGATTGGATGAAGAATTAGAAATAGTTTTGGCCAGTGGAGACTTGGTGCGGGTTCCCTTGCCGCAAGGACAAGAGTGCCATTGTCGTTTAGAATTGGCCGGAGGGGTGGATTTGCCGGGTTTTGATCCTGATTTAATCTTAGCAGGCGGAGAGTTGGGATTAATTTTTGATGCCCGGGGACGGCCTCTAGAGCGCCCTCCGGCTGGAGAAAAAGGGCAAGAATTAGTCCGTCAATGGCAGAAGAGTTTGGCAATATGATTTTACCAGCGCGTTGTTTGACCCAAGAAGAAGTACCAAGTCTGATTCAGCGCCAGTTACCAGCCGCGGGACAAATTTTGGCCAAAGTGGGACAGCAGGTACGGCCAGAAAGCATTGTTGG
>JALUVT010000060.1 GCA_027020325.1 bacterium | reverse complement strand
TTCCTTGTTTTAACGCTTTTGCTCTTTTTATATCTTTTACTGCCCGTTATTGGTTTTTTGTTGTTGTGGGAGCCTGATTTTCGTTTGCAAGGTTTATTTTTACTGGCTTTAATTGGGCTGTGGTATTACCAAAGTTATGTCCGGGGACTTAATCTTACTTTAGCCCAGGCCCGTACTTGGGGGGAATTAAGAAAGACATTTTTGCCCTGCAGTGAAGAGGTTTGGCGGGCGGTTCAAGGTAAATCCTACTCCCCTCCCCTTTTCTGGCAGGTTTTAATCCGGCAGCCGCGCATTGAACAGTATTTAGTGCGTTTAGGTTTGGGTGAAGAAAAAAAATGGCAGGAATTGGCTCAGGCTTGGACAAATATTCAACCGCGAATTGACAGCTGGGAGCGTCTTTTTTGGGCCGCGCGGGAAATTGGCTTGAGCTTGGGGCGCAACCACCTTTCCTGTGAGCTTTTATTTTTGGCTTGGGTGCGGTTGGAAGAAGATGTTTTGCGCACTTTTGAAGCCCGAGATTTGGTTTGGGAGCAACTTGAAGAAGCTTCGCAGTGGATGTATGCTCGAGAATTGCGCAAACAATCTTGGAAATACTGGCAAGATCGTTTTTTTCACCGCCGTTCGGGAATTGATGTGGGCTGGGCCGCGGGCTGGATCCCCCATCTGAAGCATTTTTCTTTGGATATTACGGAATTAGTGAAACAGGGGCGTTCCCCCTACCTCATCGGCCGCAAGGAGCTTGTTAAGGAAGTAATTGGAATTTTGGAACAGACAACCCGCCATAATGTGCTTTTAATTGGTCCTCCCGGAGTCGGGAAAACTACTTTGGCTTTTGGAATTGCGCAGAGAATTGTTGCCGGTGAGGTGGGGGCTAAATTGGCTCATAAGCGTTTGGTGATGCTGGATTTGGCGGGATTATTAGCCGGAGCCGGGGTGCGCGGCGAAATGGAAGCACGGATTAAATTTGCCCTGCAGGAATTACAGGCCGGCGAAAGAATTCTTTTTATTGATGAGATTCATGCTCTTTTGGGAGGAACGGCTAGCGGCGATATTGGCGCCTTTTTTGGCCCCGCTCTTTCGGCAGGTAATATTCAACTCATTGCCACGACCACGCCCGAAGATTATCGTCGTTATATTGAAAATAATCCTACCTTCGCCTCCTATTTTCAAAATGTTTTTATGGAAGAACCTTCGTTTAATGAATGCGTTCGCATCTTAGAGTGGTTTGTGCCGCAGATGGAGGCCGATCGCGGGGTCCGGATTACAATGCCCGCACTGACGGCCGCGGTTGAATTGACGCAAAAGTATGTTCACGACCGTTATCTTCCCGGTAAGGCAATTGAGCTTTTGGACCAGACTGTCGTTTGGGTTTCACAGCAAGGACGGCGGGAAATTACCGCAGCTGATGTGGCGGCGCTTCTTTCACAAAAAATTAATATTCCCCTTGAAGAATTGAATCGAGAAGAGAAAGAAAAATTATTAAACTTAGAGCAGCTTTTACACCAGCGGATTATTGATCAAGTTGAAGCTGTGGAAGTGGTGAGCAATGCTTTGCGCCGCGCTCGTTCAGGATTAGCGCCCGGGGACCGGCCAATTGCCTCCTTTCTTTTTGTCGGCCCGACCGGAGTCGGGAAAACAGAAACCGCTAAAGCCCTTTCGGCGATTTATTTTGGCAGTGAACGCAATATGATTCGTATTGATATGAGTGAATATGCGGAACCAGGACAGGTTTACCGCCTTATTGGTCCTCCGCCGGGACAACCGGGTTATGAGATGGGAGGTTATTTAACCGAAGCCGTCCGCAGTCGCCCTTTTGCAGTTGTTTTATTGGATGAAATCGAAAAAGCGCATCCGGAAATTCACAACCTTTTGCTGCAGATTTTAGATGACGGTCGATTGACTGACGGCAAGGGACGGACAATTGATTTTACCAACACGATGATTATTTGTACCTCCAATGCTTTTTCGGTTTTAATTCAAGAATCTTTGCGTCGTGGTGAAACAATGGAAAAGATTCAAGCTCAATTGTTGGCCAATTTGCAACAAGTTTTCCGCCCCGAACTTTTGAATCGTTTTGATGGAATTATCATCTTCAAGACCCTCTCCCCCACAGATGTGCGTCAGATTGTTGAATTAATGCTGGCTAAAGTTCAGGCAAAAATGAGAGAACAGCGGATTGAAATTGCCTTTGATCCCCTGGTGGTAGAAAAGTTGGCCGAGTTAGGATACAGCCCCGAATTCGGAGCCCGGCCCCTGCGACGACTGATTCAAGAAAAAGTTGAGGATAAATTAGCACGGCTTTTATTGAATAATTCTTTAGTTAAGGGAACAAATTATTATTTTCAGCTCGCGGACTTGGATCTTGAAAGTCCTTCTTTAGGAGCGCAATAAAGTCAACGAAGCCACTCGATCATCCTTTTCAAGACGGAAGAGACGAACTCCTTGAGTATGTCGTCCCATTAGCGGAACTTCTTGCAAGGGAAGGCGGATAATTTTACCGGTTGCGGAAATGATAAGCAAATCATCAGTTGAAATTTGCTTTTGGTGAATCAGAAAACTTCCCGCTAAAAGACCAGTTTTTTCGTTACAGCGGGCGGTATAGACCCCCTGCCCCCCCCGGTGTTGACGGCTGTAGTCACGGAGCGGGGTTTGTTTGCCGTAGCCACGACGGCTCACAACAAGGATCTGCCATTCTTTTTCCGCGCTTTGGTGAGGATTGATAACCTGCAGATCAATAACTTGATCCGAGGGC
>JALUVT010000059.1 GCA_027020325.1 bacterium | reverse complement strand
ACAAAGAGGTAGAAACAGAAAAGGGAAAAAAGATTGAGTATGGGCTCTTTATCGGAGATGAATATATTGGGAATATCTCTATTTTTGACATTGATGAAAAAAATAAATCTGGAGAAATTGGTTATTGGTTATCTTCCCGCCATACGCGAAAAGGTTATATGGCCGAAGCAGTGAAAATTCTTGAAAAAGAAGCTTTTGAAAATTTAAAATTAAACAGAATACAAATAAAATGTGATGAGAAAAATGAGGCTTCTTTTGGCGTCGCAAAAAAATGCGGCTATAAGTTTGAAGGAAAACTCAGAGAAGATAGCTTTAGCAGCTATTTTAACAACTTTCGTAGTAACTTGGTTTTTTCAAAATTAGTCTCGGAATATAGGGATAATGGAGCGAATTAGGTGGCTGTCGCTTTATCCTATTCAAGACTTCCCTTAAACTTTATATATTTATGCTAATTTATTAATTATATGAGGTATTTATTTGGTGATGAAGAAAAGAAAGCGTTTGAATATATTGCTAAAGCCACTGAAGTTGCAAAAAGCGCAACTTGTGAATGTTCAAAATGTGGTTCTGTAATTGTTCAAGTGGATGAAATTATTGGCAGTGGCTTTAATAGTCCCCCACAAGACCTTGAAAGTCAGAGAAGGTGTTCCTGTTCAAAAGATTCTTATCATAAAAAAGTGACGGATAAAACTTGTTGTGTTCATGCTGAACAGAGAGCCATAATGGATGCTCTGAGAAAAAATCCCAAGAAATTACTTGGTTCAAGATTATATTTTATCCGTCTTGATGATAACAAAGCACCTTCAAAAGCGGGAGAGCCATATTGTACAATTTGCAGTAAGATGGCTCTTGATGCGGGAATTGCAGAATTTGTCTTGTGGCATGATAAAGGAGTTTGTGTTTATGATACAAAAGAGTATAACACGCTTTCTTTTCAATTTGGAGAGAGTGGGGAGAATTCAACCCTTCCTTCGGTCAATCGTCTTGCAGGCTCTTAATACGACATATGCCGTTAAAAGAAGTTTTTGCATTAGCAAAAATTTGAGAAACCGAAGTGCAACGAAGCGAACTCTTTAAGCCCTGTTATACCTCCCGAAGGGCTGAAATTTAGTGCAACGTCCCGAAGGAAAATTTCAGAGTTATTTTTTAGCCCCGTACTTAATCCACATTCTTTTGAAAAAAGGCAAAGATAATGTAGAAAGAACAAAACCAGTTGTTGGGACAATTGAATTAATGAATGGTTTTGGTAATTGAGCTACATAAAAGAACAAAACGATTGTTAAGTAAGTAAGAATTGCGATAATAATTCTTCTTGACCAGCTTGTTTCCCAAGCTTTGTCCAATTCAACTTTCTTGTTTCTTTTCTCAATTGCATTAAGCCTTTTTTCAATATCATTCATAATAAAATTAGATTATGGATTAAAGTTTATTAAGTTTTTCTTTCTAGGGGCTAAAAAATAATTGAAACTAACAACGATTAAGAGGAAAAACTTTGCAGATTTTTCTATCCAAATTCTCCTACGGCAAACTCCCCTTAATCGCAATCTTAACTCCGAGCGACTGAAGGGAGGAGAGCGCAGCGTGGTCTAGGCGAAGCCGAAGAAGTTTGAGATTTTGGTGTATCAAGGACGAAGTCTCATTAATTAAAAGAAAAAATGGCAAAATTATTTAAGTAATTCATCTAACCCTAGGTAAGTTGGAACTGCTTCTTTACCCATTTACCAACCAAACCATGCAGATTATTGTATGTTTCACATAACCAAGGAGTAAAGCCAACCCCACTCAATCCACAGGCCAATCCAATTCCAACAGTTGCCGAACCAACTGCCTTAATTGCTTGTTTTGCATTTTCTCTTGGGACAATATCGCGTAATTTAATAAGATAAGTAACTTTACAATTCTGCCCCCCCTAAGTTAACCTAAATCTCAAATTGCAATTAACATTGGGCTTAAGGGAAGTTTTTTTCTCCTCCACGAGCGTAGTGAGTGAGAGCTGAGAAAAAAATTTGGGAGAGCGAAGTGCAACGAGCGAACCCTTTAAGCCCTGTTAAATCCGCCGACGAACGAAGTGAGGAGAGTGCAACGTCCCCGAGCGACTGAAAGGAGCGAAGGAGTTTTGTATTTTAGAACTACTATAAATTTCGAGCGAAGCGAGAGTAACTAAAAAGAAAAGTCCATCATTTTCTATAAAGATTAATTTCAGCTAAATCTCCAATACCACAAATACCCATATCTATTTGTGCAACAAATAGGCCATATTCTCTATTAAATTCAACTTTGAAAGGTAATGCTTCCCATTTTCCTTGATATTTACCTTCAAACGAGCCATTAGATTCTTTATGTAATTCATAAGCTAAATTGGCGAGATTTGCTTGAGGAGGGAATTTAAGAAAAGTTAACCTATCTAACCCATTTTCTCCTCGAAGATGGCCTTTTATAATCTGTTCTGGAGACCTTGAAGCATGATCATAAATTGATCCTTCAAAAGAACCATCTTCGGCTAATTCAATTTCCCCTGTTAAATTTCCTCTGCCATCAGGAGCAGAAACATAATCATAAAAACCTTCTAAGTTGAATTTTTGAATCATAACAATAGGTATTGGAGATTTATTTAAAAAGATTATTGTAATGGACTTTTCGTTTGTTCTAAAATATAAAATTGCAATTAACTAGGGTTAAAGATAATCAACTGACTTCAAGAATCTCGCTTTCGCAAAAACTTAAATATCTAAAAGTGCTTAAAAAAAAATGAAAAGGGGCTGG
>JALUVT010000058.1 GCA_027020325.1 bacterium | reverse complement strand
CCGTACATAAAGTTGAAGGAAAGTGGGTTACCACAGGGGATCCGCTCAACTACCTCAAGGCCATTGTCGAATTTGCGCTGCAGCGTCCCGATTTAGCCGCAGATTTTCGCGCCTTCCTTAAAAAGAAAATTAAAAATGAGTTTTCTTAAATTAATTTAACTGAAACTCTTTTTTTTCTTGAATAATTAAATTTTTTCTCTTCCCCAAGCTCTATCAATTCTAAACCGATAAAATTTTGTTTTTTACCCCAAACAACTAATCCCCTTTTTGTTGACTAAAGGATTAAGTTGGGGTACAATAAGCCCCAGTTCTAATCAAATCTGCCCCGCATAAAAAATCAAGCTGAATTAAGCTGATGGTAAGTAAAAATGCAAAAAGAAAAAGTTTCGCTCTCCATTGTTATCCCAGTCTATAATGAAGAAGAAAGTCTGCCGCGCTTTCATCAAGAATTAAGCCAAGTTTTGGATAAACTCGAAGAAAAAAGCGAGATAATCTATATCAATGACGGTAGCCGCGACCGCAGTCAGGAGATTCTAACAAAGATAAAAGAGGAAGATCCGCGGGTAACGGTGATTGAATTCCGTCGCAACTTTGGTCAAACTGCGGCGATGAGCGCGGGTTTTGACCGCGCGCAAGGGGAAGTTATCATTACCCTTGATGCGGATCTGCAAAATGATCCCCGTGACATTCCTTTGTTTCTGCAAAAAATTAATGAGGGCTATGACTTGGTTTCCGGTTGGCGCAAAAAACGCCAAGACACTTTTTTGACCCGCAAAATTCCTTCCCGCATCGCCAACGGCCTTATTTCCCGTCTCACGGGAGTATCCTTGCATGATTACGGCTGCAGTCTCAAAGCCTACCGCCGCGAAGTAATCAAAAATATTCGTCTCTACGGGGATATGCATCGCTTTATTCCCGCACTCGCCAGTCTTGTTGGAGCGCGAATTACGGAAATTGAAGTCCGCCACCACCCGCGCCGTTTTGGCCGCTCCAAATACGGACTTTCGCGGACCATTAAAGTAATTCTCGACCTAATAACCCTTTTCTTTCTTCTCCGTTTTCTAACCAAACCGATGCGCTTTTTTGGTTCTTTGGGCTTGCTGGCCCTAATCAGCGGCTTTATCCTTGGGCTTTATCTTTCACTGTTGAAAATTATCAGCGGAGCTTCAATTGGCGGACGCCCCCTCCTCCTTTTAGCTGTCCTCCTCATTGTCTCGGGTATTCAATTAGTTGCCTTGGGATTATTGGGGGAACTGCTGGCCCGAATCTACTTTGAATCCCAAGCCAAACCTATTTATAATGTCCGCGAGAACAACGATTAATCATGCCCCAGACTCCCAAATCTCTTGCCAAAATGGCCTTAGCCATCACTCTCACCGCACTCCTCAGTTTTTGGATTCTGCAACAGCTTGACTGGAGGCAGCTACAGAGTCTTTTTACCAATCTCCGCTGGCCCTATCTTTTCCTCGGACTTTTATTCTATTGCAGTGTCTATCTCCATCGCAATCTGCGCTTTCTTCTCCTTCTTCCGCGTTGGGAAATTCCTTTTTTCTCTTTCCTCCCCCTCACTGCCGTCCATAACCTTTATGTCCGCCTCCTGCCCAATCCAGCCGGGGAAATGGCTTTTATTTATCTGGCGAAAAAACATTTCCAAATTCCTCTCAGCCAAAGCCTTTCCACTCTCTTTTTCTACCGCCTTTTTGACTTCATTGCCATTATCATCATCTTCCTCCTCAACTGGCTTCTGCACCGTCATACCTTTACCTCCCTGCCGCGGGGACCGCAAACAGTATTTCTTGCTCTCGCTCTGCTCGCTTTTCTTTTCCTCCTCCTCTTTTTTCTTCCCTTTTTCCTTCAACAATTTAACCGCGCCGCCCAACGCTGGCTTTTTCTCGCTCCCCTGCAAAAACCTCTGCAAAAACTGCAACAAAGTTTAACCCTACTACAAAAGAAAAAACTTTACCTCCAAACCCTTTTTCTTTCTTTTAGCCTTTGGCTCAATATGTATGGAGCTTATTATTTTTTTCTCCGCAGTCTGCAATTAAAGATCAACCTTCCTTTCCTTGTTTTTGGGGCAACAACGCAAAACCTCGCCAACGCCTTGCCCAATCTCGGCGGTTGGGGGGTAATGGAAGCGGGCTGGCTGGTCGGGCTTAAACTAAGCGGTTTGACAACCCAGCAAGCTCTTTTGGCTGCAGTAGGGGTAGATTTACTAACCTTTGCCGGAACCTTGCTTTGGGGAAGTGGAGGTGGTTTAATTTTATTTTTAAAGAAAAATTTAGTCAGCAAAAGCAATGGAAGCGATAATTCTTAGCTTAACCAATCTCAGCCAACAATTTCTCCAAAAACTGGGGCAGATAATTTGGCCGCTGTTGACTGTTTTCAGCCTCGGGACCCAATTCTTTTACCAATTCCAAACCCGCCCCCTTTTAATTGAAATTTATCCCCGCAGCGTGGTTAATGATCTTTGGATTGATTACCGCAACCAAATTCAGCGTGACGGGCGCACCATTGACCGCACCCTCAACTACATCACCACCTCTGAAGGACAATCCTATTCTCTTCTCCGCGCCGTCTGGATGGATGATAAAGAAACTTTTGACCGTGTTTGGCGCTGGACCAAAAACAATCTCGCCCAACGGCCCGGCGACCATCTTTTTGCCTGGCTTTGGGGTCAGCGCCCCAATGGCGAGTGGAATATCCTCTACGAAGAAGGAGGAATAAATTCGGCGACAGATGCGGACCAAGATATTGCCCTGGCCTTAATTTTTGCC
>JALUVT010000057.1 GCA_027020325.1 bacterium | reverse complement strand
AAGGAAAGGGTTCTCAGGAAAAAAAAGTGCACTTATTTGCTTCCTTGGTGCAAAGATTAGACCCTCTAAGCTTACGTTATTTATTGCGAATTCCACTAGGTCAATTACGACTTGGTTTTTCAGCGATGACTTTTTTGGAAGCGTTAACATTTTACCTTTTTGGGGAGAAAAGTAAGCTTCCAATAGTGAGGAAAAAATATAACATCTGTCCTGATATAGGATGGTTGTCTTTTCTGGCCAAGAAAGGGGGCTGGTCAGAGTTAGAAGAAATTAAAGTTGAGATAAATCGTCCCGTTCTTCCAGCTTTGGCCGAGCGTTTGGGTTCGGCTAAAGAAATTGTTAAAAAATTAGGAAATTTTATTGTAGAGCCTAAAATAGATGGGTTCAGAATGCAGTTGCATTTACGACGGATTGATGATTCGAAAATTGACTATCGTTTCTTTTCGCGGAATTTAGAAGATATTACTTTGATGTTTCCAGAAATCAAACGGATGGTTGAAAAGTTAAATTTAGAAAGTGCAATTTTAGACGGCGAAGTTGTGGCTTATGATCCTTTAACTAATAATACTCTTCCTTTTCAACAAACAATGAGACGCAAGAGAAAATACAAAATCAGAGAGCAATTAGAGAAACTTCCGGTAAAGCTTTTTGTCTTTGATCTTTTGTTTTTAAATGGCCAAGAATTATTAGAACAACCTTTCTCCGAACGACGGAAGCTATTGGAACAAATTATTCCTTCATCTTTAGAATTAATTTTGGTACCGCAGCATTATGTTAGTACAGTTGAGGATTTAAAGAAACTTTTTGATTATTATCTCCAACAAGGGAAGGAGGGCTTGATGTGTAAAAAACCTGATTCTTTTTATCAAGCTGGCGCGCGCAATTTTAATTGGGTTAAATATAAGCGTTCTACTGAAGGAGTAGGGTTAAGTGATACTTTAGATGTTTTAGTTCTCGGCTATTATGCTGGAAGAGGGCAAAGAGCTAAAATTGGACTGGGAGCTTTTTTAGTAGGTGTTTGGAATGAAAAAAACGAATGTTTTGAAAGTTTAGCCAAGATTGGAACGGGGTTAACTGAAGCTCAATGGAAAGAATTTAAAGAATTGGCGCAAAAGCTAATTGTCCCCGAAAAACCGCGTCAGTATCGCGTAGATAAAAACCTTTTTTGCGATGTTTGGCTGCGTCCAGGTTTAGTTGTTGAGATAGATGCAGATGAAATCACCTTATCTCCGCTCCACTGCGCAGGGATGGACTTTATAAGGGAAATAAAGCAGGACAGTGGTGTTAACGGATTTTCGTTGCGGTTCCCACGCCTGCTACGCTTTCGTGAAAAACAGCCCCAAGAAGTGACGAGCGTGGAGGAGATAGTTAAAATGTATCAAGAGGGGCGGAAAAGAGCCTGACTATTTGCTTGGAGCATGATTAAAACAAAACGAAGAAAAAAGGGCTTTACTTTAATTGAACTATTAGTCACAATTTCTTTATTAGGGGTCATAACAACGGTTGTTTTAATGGTTATTGATCCTGCGACAAGAATGGCCCAAGCACGTGATGTACAGCGTAAAACCGAATTAAGAGAAATCGCTAATGCTTTAGAAAGCTATTATGTGGTTCATGGGCAATTCCCTTCGCATTCCCAAGAAGATCCGCGCAGTTGTGGCCGTCAAGATGACGAAGATGAGTTGCGGTGCGGTAGTGCGCTCGGTGGCCGGTGGCACACTAATGATTTTACGGCTACTTTGGATGTATTGTTAAAGGAAAATTTTTTACGAACCTTGCCCCTTGATCCAGTAAATAACGCTTTTGCTTCGGTTTGGCAAGAAAATGGTTTTTCTTATTTTTATCTTTCTTTGGATGCTAATGGTGGGAAGGCGGGAGAATATTTTATTTTGGGAGCTTTTTTAGAAGATGAGAATGATCCAGCAACACTAGATAATTTAGGGGGAGACCCTAATTTGCGTCCTAAATGGCCCGATTGTACTACTGATATTGGATTTAGTGGTCATGTCTACCTCTTGCGGAGTTACAAATGTGCTAATGATCCCGTAGGAAGTTTGTAATTAAAATGAATTTAAAGTTTGTTTTTTTGAAAAAAATATTTTTATTTCTATTTTTAAATGTAATTTTTTTCTTCAGCGCTGCTTCCTTCCTTCAGGCCCAGACAAAAGTTAATTGGGATGATTTTTATTCCCGTCCCTTGCCAGAGCAAAGAGCATTAAGGGAGGCGGCACAAGAGCAGGGATTGGAATTAGAAGAGTTTTTAGCCTTGATTGAACCCAATGTCTCTCCGTCACTAAATATAACAACATTATGGCTAATATTTAGTAGTACTATTTCCTTAGGGTCCTTTATTGCGGTGATTATTATTTGGCGACGCCAGAAAGTTGTGGAGAAGGTTTTAGTTTCTTCGCAATTACAACGTGACCGTGTGCGGCGATTACATTTACAACGTTTTTATAAATTTTTGCAAAAATATTACCGAGAGCATGGACGCTACCCTTCGCCAACAGAATTTGAAGTTTTACGCGAAAAAAATTTTCCTTTAATTTTAGATCCTCTTGAGGGCCAGGAACGGCCGGAAGGAGGAAGATTTTCTTATTATTATACTCAAAAACCTCGTGGTTCATTACAAGAAGATCAAAATTATTTTCGCCTTTGGTGTTTTTTGGAGAGTAAAAATAAAGAGGACAAAGAGCAGCTTTTTGTCCTCGAAGCCCCGTTGAAGAAAAAAGGGGAATAAAATATTGAATTTTTTATATTCTTGGATTAGTCTTTAATTTTTTTTGCCCTATATTTTAATCGTTAACTTTGAAATTAACCTTGTTAATTTTTAGACTTGTTAATTTTTAGATTCGAGGTAAAAAATAGGTACCCTTTTTCCTTTTTGTTTAATTTCAGCAGTTATTCTTG
>JALUVT010000056.1 GCA_027020325.1 bacterium | reverse complement strand
TTGATACCAACTCATCCTTCATCTGATCAAGTTCTTTCAAACGCCGATTAGCCCTAACCAACTGCTCATTCAATTTTTTCAAATTAGAATAAAGGAGTGCATTATCCAAGGCGATTCCCGCTTCATCAATAAAACCTTCAATTAATTCTTTTTCTACCTGAGTTAGGCTTTCATAGGGACGGGGAAGACCCATTAAAATAACCCCCAAAGCTTGTCCCTTTGAAGAAAGGCGGAAACAAATTAAATGATGAACCCGAATCAATTGCTGAATCTGTTGAACAACTTTTTTATCCAAACTCGGTGTTAAGAAATCAGCCAAATCAGAGGAAGAAAAAGGCTTTTTTTCTTTAATTGCCCGCACCAGTAAATTAGAAGGATCCAAATCTAAAGGCAAAGAATAACTAGTTATCTGCGCCGGTAACAATTTTTTAACTTTCTGAAAAATAGGAGTATTGGAAATTGCTAATGCCCGCAGGCGGTTCTCCTTTTGATCTAAAGAACAAACCAAAGCGCCCAAAAAACCCATTTCCCAAGCCACTATATCGGCCAATTTTTGCGCCATTTCTTGGTAATCGAGGGTATTAATAATAATTTGGTCTAACTTTCGGAGGACGGAAAGGTTTTTATTACGGATGGCCAAATTACGAGTGGCAATTGTTATCTCCTGCTGCAGACGGTGATTAAAGTTTTGGACCATCTTAAACAAAGTTGCCCGTTCGATAGCAATTCCCGCTTGATACATTAAAGATTCTAAAATTTTAATATCCTGAACAGTAAAGGCATCTAAACTTTTCTTTTCTCCCAAAACCATTACCCCAGCCAGTCCCTCTTTAGAAGGCAAAGGGACAACAACCCCTGCTTCAAGCTGTTGCAAAATCGTCAAAATATGCTTTTCACGACTATAGGACTCATTTTTGGAACTAGCCGCTAGTTTTCGGGCTAATTCGTCACTCACAATTATCTGTGGATGAAAGCGCAACTGCTCTAAAAGAGAGTCTCCCACAGACCAATGATAGTCAAGCTCGGGAAATCCCCGAACAATAAACTTAGGCAAATCATCTCTCAAACTTTGTATAATCCCCGGATCTTTTTTCTTTCTTCTTTCTTTAAAATAATCCTCTCTTAAAACAACAAAACCAACATACTTTACTTTCATTACTTTGGTTAATGTTTTTTCTAAATTATTAATAATTTCTTCTAAATTAACACTTTGACTAATAATTCTTCCCAATTCGCGCAAAAATTCTTGCTGAGAATATTCCTTTTGGAAAAAAATTTGATCAGTTAAAGCCTTAAAACTAACCTCCAAATGTGGATAAAAAAAGACAATAAACAGAGCCAACAATAATGACAACAAAAAGTTATCTCTAACCCCAAGAGAATAATGAAAAAAGAAAATTTGATATAAATTAAGAATAACTAAAAAAAGGACTATCAAAATGAAAGCCAATAACAATCTAAAAATAATAGCTCTAATTGCAACACGAATATCCATAAAGCGATGCTTTACAATTGTGTAAGTAATAACCGCAAGCATAATAATAGAAGAAGCTGGCCCCAACGCTGAAAAACGAGAAATCCCCCTTAAGGGGAGAATTAAAGTAAAAAAAGATCCTAAAGAAGCGGTAACAAGAGAGCTTATCAAAACTAATCTAATTTGTAATTTTTCTGTTCCTTTAGTTCGACGATATTTTTTAATAAAATTAAGAAGGGCTAAAGTAATACAAAAAACAAAGTAAATAAAAAAGAAAATATACAAAATGCCGGGCTTAAATTCTAAACCCCATGGTTGTTTAAATGCTTTTTCTATGTTCCAAGAAGATGGAATAAAAAAAAGCAAAAGTAAAGGAATGAATTGCAATAATCTATCTACCCGTAATGGTATCAATCCCGAAGGAAATAAATAAGAAAATCGCAAGAAAAAATAGCCTGTAAAAATAGGACCTACCAAGGCCAATTTTGCCCATAAAACAGCCCAGGATAAATCATCAACAAAATCTGCCAAAAGATTACATAAAACCCAGAGACTTAAACCTATAGTTACGCCAGCAAAGCTACGATTAAGTTTTGATCTAGGATTATGAACTAAAATTAATACTGAAAGAAGGGAAGAAACACTAAAAGTTAATAAATAAACAACAAGAGTTAAATTCATCTTTAAAGTATTTTAACATCTTAAAAATATCAACAAAAGTATTTCTATTTTTCAGTGCTTTCGCTAAAAACTACCTCGGGGAAAGGAATACCATTATAATTTTCATAGGAAATAGTATAAGCACCTGCATTCAAAAAAAATACTTTATCCCCAATTTCTAAAGGAGGCAAAGAAATATTGCGTGCTATTATGTCAGTACTATCACAAGTTGGACCGGCCAAAGTTGCCTCTACCCGCTCGGAAAGACTATCTTTTTCTGTAACAATTTCATAAGAGAAACCTTCTAAAATCTCCAGTAATCCATTATAAACTCCTGTATCTAGATAAACCCATAAACCACTACCACGATGAGCATAATTAATTACAGAAGCAACGAGAATCCCGGCATCGCCAATGATTGCTCTTCCTGGTTCTAAAATTAAGCGTATTCCTTTAGGAAAAAGATTTTTTATTGTTTTTTTTATTAACCTCAAAATAAAAGGGATATAAGGAATATCTTTCTGGTATCGAACAGGGAATCCTCCCCCTAAATTAAGTAATTCTAAATCTAGACTATTTTCTTTGGCTTCACGCCAAATTCGGTCCATAATCTTTAGAGCCTCAACCCAAGTTTGTGGACGTAAACACTGCGAACCAACATGGAACGCCGTTCCACTAGGTTTTAGACCAAGAGTTTGGGCATACTTCAATAGAGGAACTACCCCTTTCGGTTCGACACCAAATTTTCCTAATAAAGGCCATTCACTGCCTTTATTGG
>JALUVT010000055.1 GCA_027020325.1 bacterium | reverse complement strand
CGCGGTGACTGATTCGGGGCAAGAAATTCGTTTTAACCCTTCAGAAAAACCCGGTATCAGTAACCTGATGAGTATTTATGCGGTTTTAACTACAACTTCATTAGCGGACATTGAAAAGAAATATCAGGGTCAGGCTTACCGCCGTTTTAAGGAAGATTTGGCCGAGATTGTTATTGAGTTTCTGCGCCCGATTCGGGAGCGCTATCAAGAATTAATGGCCGACCCCACTTATCTAAAAGAGGTTTTGGCAATGGGCTTGGAGAAGGCGCGCCAGCATTCAGCCCCCACGCTTAAAGCCGTAACTGAAGCGATTGGTTTGGGTTAAATTTTCCCTTCCCGCCCTGAGCAGTGTGCTATAATGAAACAAACTGCCGGCCAATGATCCGTTATTTAAAAGTTACGAAAATTTTTCCCAATGGCGCGCGGGCGCTGCAAGAGGTAGATCTAGGATTTTCCGAAGGAGAGTTTGCTTTTGTTGTTGGTCCTTCCGGAGCAGGGAAAAGCACCCTTCTTAATCTTCTAATTCGTCAGTATCGTCCGACCAGTGGAGAAGTTTGGTTTCGCGATTTTAATGTCAGCCGCCTCCCGGGACGAAAAATTCATCATCTGCGGCGGCAGATTGGGATGGTTTTCCAAGACTTCAAGCTGCTTTCACAATTTAATGTTTACGAAAATGTAGCTTTTACCCTCGAAGCAGTAGGGAAGGCGCAACGCGAAATCCGTGAATTAGTCCCTTATATTTTGGAACTGGTCGGGCTGGCGGATAAAATGAACCGTCGTCCTCATCAGCTTTCTTCCGGTGAAGCCCAACGGGTTTCAATTGCCCGGGCGATGGTGCATGAACCCGCGGTTTTGCTGGCCGACGAGCCAACGGGAAATCTTGATCCGCAAACAGGCTGGCAAATTATTGAATTGTTGCAAAAAATTAATTCTTGGGGAACAACAGTTATTGTCGCGACTCATAATCGCGAAATTGTTGATGCCCTTAATTACCGCGTCGTGAAATTAAAAGAAGGCAAAGTTGTTGCCGATCAGGTCGGGAGTTATGAATAAAACTAATTTTTAATTATGCGCCGTTTTTTAGAAACAATCATTCGCATCTTCCGCAACACGATCCACCACCTTATTCGAGGCTGGGGACACAGTCTGGCGGCGATTTTGGTGATGACCTTAGCTCTTTATTCGGTTCTCAATTTTGCCGCAGCGGTTTTTTACTACAACCAAGTACTGCAGCAGTTAAAGAATAGACCTCGCTTAACGGTTTTTTTTGTTGACGAAACTACGGAAGAAGAAATTCTAAATCTCAAAAAAAGTCTTGAAGCGCGTCCGGAAGTTAAATTAGTACAATATATTTCCAAGGAAGAAGCCCTCAAGCTTTACCAGCAGGAAAACGCGGAACGGCCGGAATTGCTGGAATTTGTTACCGCCGATATTTTACCCGCCTCATTGCAGATTACAACGACTGAGGTTGAATTTCAAGAAAAAATCGCGCGAGAGCTGGCGGCTAATCCGCGAGTGGAAAATGTTCTTTTTCACCGCGATGTAGTCAAAAAATTGGTCCAGCTGGCCAATTCAGTAAAAATGGAAGCTCTGATTTGGGCTCTGCTTTTGGTCATCGTGGCTGTTTTTACCATTCTGGTTGTTGTGAGTCTGAGTCTTTCTTCTTTTGGCAAAGAAATCGAAATTATGCGTTTGGTCGGGGCGAGTACCTGGTTTATCCGTTTCCCTTTTCTGCTGCAGGGAATAATCTATGGCCTTATTGCCGCCGGGGGCGCTTTTGGCCTTCTTTTCCTAATCCCTTACTTGAAAAACAATTTTTGGGGGCAATGGCAACTGGGGTTTTGGAGTCAGAACATTGCCACTCTTCCGCAATGGTTTCTCCTTCGTCTTTGGGGCGGGGCAACAGCTTTGGGGGCTTTTCTGGGTGCCTTGGCGAGCAGTTTAGCAATTCGTAAGTATCTCCGTGTCTGATGCGCCGAGGAAAATATTTTTTTCTTTTTCTCGCTAGTCTTCTTATTTTCTCTCTTTTTGATTCTTTTAAGATTAAAGCATTTACCGGAGAACCCTCTCCGACGCCTTCTTATCAGGACCTGCAAAGCCAGCTCGACGATTTCGCGGCCAAGAAAAAGGAATTAGAAGCCAAAATTGAAGCGGCGCGTTCTAAAGAACGAACCTTGGCTAATGAAATTGCCTATTTAAGTCAAGTTATTGATTTAACTGAATTGCAGATCAATGATACGCAAAATCAGATTATCCAAATTCAGGACCAATTACTAGCGGTAGAGCAAGATATTGGCACTTTGAGTCTTAAATTATCTAATCTTGATCAAAGTATTAAAGACTTGGAAATGGTTTTGCAGAGCCGCATTCGGGCCGCTTATGAACTTAGTCGTTTGGATCTTTCGTGGCAGATTGTTCTCTTTAGTGAAAATTGGGACGATTATTTCTTGCGCTACACTTACTTGAAATTTTTGCAGGATGAAGACCAAAACCTACTCCGCCAAATGCGCCGTTCCCAGACCACTTTTAGCGAGCAAAAAAAGGAGCTGGAAAACTTAAAAAGGGAAAAAGAAGAATTAAAGGCGCAGTTAGAGGAAAAAAAAGATAATCTGGCTGCGCAAAAACAGCAACTTAAAGAACAAAAAAGTTCTCAGGAATGGCTTCTTGAGATAACCCAAAATGAAGAAGAGCAGTATCAAACCCTGTTGGCCCAAGTGGAACTGGAGTTGGAATCAATCAAGCGCGCGCTGCGTGAACTGGGAACCCGAATTGGGGAAGTTAAAGCCGGGGATGTTATTGCTCATGTGGGGAATACGGGCTGTTCGACAGGCCCGCACCTCCATTTTGGAGTTTACCTTAATGGGGTGGCGGTTGATCCACGGTCCTACCTTGATTCGGGGCAATTACAGTGGCCGCTGA
>JALUVT010000054.1 GCA_027020325.1 bacterium | reverse complement strand
TTGGATCTATTTTTCCCAAAATATGCACAAGCTTGTGTAATATTCCCATCGGAAAAGCTCCCGAACCAACCGCAGGATCAATTATTTTTAACTCATCAATAGCTTTTATTATCTTTTCTATTTTTTCTTTGTCAAAATCGAGCTCCTCTTCGTCGTAGGATAAAAGCCGTCTTAATTTTTCGTCTTTAAGTCCGACTTTAGTCTTAAAGTAATAAAACAACGATTTATCTACCATAAACTCAACTACTTCTTTTGGCGTGTAATAAGATCCTGTAGCTTTACGGGCAGTAGTCTGGGTTTCGGGGTTGTAGGCTGCTAAAAGATTTTCAAAGATGTGTCCCAATAATTCTGGATCAAGAGAAACCTCGACATCTATCGGACTGTTTTCATCGGCAGTAAAGTTGTAATCTTTTAAAATATTAATTAGCCCCCTAACCTTTTTTGTTTTTCTTGTGCCATAAAAATGGGATAAATCTTCATCTCTCTCCTGTGAAAAAAATAAGTAATCAGGCAACTTTGCTCTTTGTGCTTCTTCCCTGCTAAAACCGTCTATTAGAATTTTTCTATCTTTATCATCTAAACATTCAAAAAGACCTCCATTTATAAAAGGAGTCTTCTTAAAGATGTTTATGAACTGTTTTTCAGAAATCAATATTTTGTCTTTATATCGATATACATTATTAACATTATAGTCTTGACGGTTTTCAGGAAAATTCCCGTGAGTTGCAAATCGGCGACTTTCAGGTTTTCTATTTAAAGTTGCAAAAAATAAATTCTGAAGGATTGTGTTGTAATAATAATCATTTTTTCCAAAGTCTTTAACTATCTTTTGTAAAAATTCTTTGTTAAAGATTTCTTCAGGAATTAGCCTTTTCTCCTTTAAAAACCAAACAAAAATCAATCGGGTTAAGAGTCTGATTAGATTTTCTTCGATTTTCCCTCCTGGGAACCAAGCCTCTTTTAAAGCCCAAGCATACCAATTTTGAATTTCGGTATAAAACTCTTTGGTAAGAGGAAGCGTAGAGAAAGCATCGATAATTTCTTCTATGCTTTGGAAGGAACACTCTCCAATGTTTTTGAGAAAAGTGCGACGAGGTTTTTCTTTATTTACATAATAAGTGTATCGTTTAAAGGCGCTCCATTGCTTTCTGGTTTTTTGAGGTAAATAATAAATCAAAGAAAACCTAAAACTTTTGGAAGAATCGTAGAAAATAAAAATCCCCGCATTGAAGCGTTGGAAGTTGGTGTCGCGAAGGATTCTTTTACCTAATTCGTATTGGGCTTTTTTGCCGGAGCGTTCGGTTAATTCTTTTTTGACGGCAAAAGCGGCTACTAATAGGTCGCCATCTGGCAGCTCCAATTGTCCTAATTTTTCGCCTTTTTCGAAAAGATCTTGTTCTTTGTCTCCAATAAAATAAGTTAGTGAATCATCGCTTGGTTGGAAGGTTCTATTTTTACTGGCAAAAAACCGCCGGAATTGGTTTAAATCAAAGTCATTAATAATGTTTTCCAAAATCGCTAAGCTCATATTTGAATTTTGTTTTCAACAGCGACAATAATTTCTTTATCCAAATTTTTAATTTTTTGTTTTTCCTTCTCAAGATAATTTTCTCCCCCTAATCGTTTTTTTAGTTCTTCTAATTCTTGGGCTGTGGCAGCTACTTCTTCCTCAGAGTCAATCTTGAAATCTTTAATTCGCCGCAAGGTATAACTGGCTAAAGTACCATAATCAAGAATATCTTCTCTCAGAGTTCTTAAGAAAGCTAAATATGGCATTAGGCCTTTAATTTCTCTTTTGGGTATCTGGCTTAAAAGATATTTAAGGTTATTAAGTGCCTTTCCTTCCAAACTTTGTTCGTTAATTGGCAATTGCCTAATTTCTTTGAAGACTTTGACCTCTTCATAGGCTTGCCAAAATTGTCCGGTATTCCAATTAAGGCTTTTCTCATTGGGAGAGCATTTAATTCGGTCAAAAACCCCTTCTAGACTAGAAACTTTAATTTTATTTTTGCCGTCTTTGGTATATTTTGCCCAGTAGACATACAATCTGCCTTTTTTAACAAATACCAAAAGCTCATCCTCTTTGAATTTTTTAGCGGTTTTGACTCGCGGTGGCGCTTTTTTTAGTCTTTCGATAATTTCCGGATGTTCTCGCTTAATTTTTTGATATATCTTGAATACCTTTGTAAAGAAAGATACTTCTTCTAATTCTTCTGGATTTTGCTGGATTCTTTGATAGAGTTTAGCCGGAGTCGGTTGTTCGTCGGGACCAAAAATCTTAGCGTCCTCGCCTAAAACATTATGAATGAGAAACATTTTATTGGCGGCAATTTCTCTTGATTTAACTAAACTTGCTCCTTTTTCTGTCGGGAAGAAGTTAACTAAATAAAGTTCTTCAAAAACCTTTTTGCTGATGCGATTAATTCGCCCAAGACGCTGAATTACTCGCACTGGATTCCAAGGAATGTCATAGTTTATCACCATTCCCGCTCTATTGAGATTGAAGCCTTCGGATAATTTGTCAGTAGTCAGCAAGATATCGTAATTATCTTCTTGCTTTGGAAACGAAGCGTCAAAATTTCTATTGATAGCAGCTACTTTCTTTTTTGATAAATCACCGGCTACCACCAAAACTCGATTTTTGAATTCTTTCTGCAGTTTAGGAGCTAAATAGTTAACCGTGTCGGTATATTCGGAAAAGATAACTATTTTTCGCTTAGGTTCTTTGCAAGACGACTTCTGTTTTAGTATTTTCTTGACTTTCTCAACTAGCTCAGCTAGTTTAGGATCATTTTCCAATAATTTTAATAGCTTAAGTTCTTTCAGAATTTGATCGAATAAACGAAGATCGGATTCGATATCGGCGAGAAACTGTTTTTTAAGTTTAAAGTTTTTATTCAGGTAATAAATTTTATGTTTTTTGGGGTTTAAATTTTTA
>JALUVT010000053.1 GCA_027020325.1 bacterium | reverse complement strand
AAGAGCGAGAAAGTCCGAAGTTCCCTGCTGAAGGTGAAAGGAAATAAAGAGGTTCAAGGCGCCAAAAAGGGTGACTAAACTCAGGAGATAGAAGAAACGCGGCAAAAGAAAAACCGTTCCCGCAATCTGCATTGTTTGCGGCGGGGTAAAAAAAGCAATTGCCTCTAAATAGGCGCTCAAACCCAACAGAAACAAGGCTCCGCTCCAATAATTAAAAAAAGCGGGAAGATTTTTTTGCCCCTGTGCCCGCCGCAACAAATAAGCACTGGCGAAAAAAATAACCGCACTCAAAGTCTGGGTAATGGCAATTAAAATCGCAATTAAATTCATCTGATTCTTCCGGCCAAAATTTGCCGCGCTTTTTTGAGCCCTTCGAGAAGGCGGTCTATTTCTTCTTTTTGATTATAAAAAGCAAAGCTGGCCCGGGTACTGCTGGTTAATCCCAGTTTGCGGTGGAGGGGCATGGCACAGTGATGACCCGCGCGCACAGCCACCCCCAAAGTATCGAGGACTGTTGTTAAATCATGGCCATGGAAGCCTTCCCAACTAAAAGCAATTAATGGGGCGCGTTCTTTTCCTGCCCCCGGGCCAAGAATTTTCAACCCCGGCAATTCCTGCAGCTGTTGATAGGCATAAGCGGTCAATTCTTTTTCCCAAGCGAACAAATCTTCTTCCTCCCACTGCGACAAATATTCCAATGCCGCCCCCAATCCAATTACTGCGGCAATTGAAGGCGTCCCGGCTTCAAATTTTCCCGGACCCTGCAGCGGCTTAAAATTTTCCCAACCCACTTCTTCAATCATCCCCCCTCCGCCGAGAAAAGGAGGTAATTGTTCGAGAATTTCCTGCCGTACCCACAAAACACCAACTCCGGTTGGACCGTAAATTTTATGTCCGGAAAAAGCGAGAAAATCGATTTGCTGCCGCTGTAAATTAAAACGCTGGTGGGCAATACTTTGCGCTGCATCAAGCAAAATTTTTGTTCCATAAGGCTGGACCAGGGCGCTAAGCTGACGCAGCGGATTAATTGTTCCCAAAACATTAGAGGCGTGAGTAAAGGCAAAAAGTTTGGGGGGAGGACCTTGGGATAAAATTTGGCGCAATTGATGCCGATTCAGCTCTCCCTCTTCGTCAAAAGGCAGATATTCAATTTCAAAACCCTTTTCCTGCTGTAAAATTAGCCAGGGCACAATATTGGCGTGGTGTTCCATTTCTGTCAGCAGGATGCGGTCGCCGGATTGCAAAAACTTTCGTCCCCAAGTGAAAGCAACGAGATTAATTGCTTCGGTTGTATTACGGACAAAAATAATTTCTTCAGTTTTGGCTCCTAAAAAGCGCGCTACTTCTTGACGCACCTTTTCGTAGGCCGCGGTGGCGCGTTCGGCCAAAGTATGAAAACCACGGTGAATATTGGCATTATCGTGGTAATAAAAATGGCGCATTTTCTCCACGACCAGCCGTGGTTTTTGTGTTGTTGCCGCATTATCAAGGTAGGCGAGAGGATAACCATTAATTTTTTCCTGCAAGATCGGAAAATCTTGCCGAATTCTTTTTAAATCCAGCATTGATAATTATTCGGGAGGCCAAATTTGTTCTCCTGTTTCCTGATCAACAACCACAATCGCTCCCACGGGACAGGCTTGGGCGGCGAGTAATTTTTCTTCATCACTATTACCATGGGGATCGATAATAACGGCAATATTTTTTTCATCGAGTTGGAAAGTTTTTTCCGCCAGTTCAACACAAGTCCCCGCGCCAATGCATTTTTCCCGCAGTACTTTAACCTGATAACGGTTTTTTTTCTCTTCTTTCTGCGGCTGATTAACGGCCATACTTAATCTTAACGGGAAAGAAGCAGACGGTCAACACTATTCTTCCCAGACTTTAGTCGGAGCCGTAGGAGCAAAAAGACGGACCAAGCCGATGATGATTAAAGCCAGCAAAGCATAAAGCCCCATGCCGATTAAAGTCGTAAACTCTAAAATATGTCCGCCGCGCCCGGCATCGCGAATGATACCGACAAAAGGGTTGAGGAAAGGGTCACTAATCTCAAAAATCCAACGCACCAAAGGACTTTGCGTTTGCGCGGTCAAAAGTTTGAAAAGAAACCGGAGGGCAAAAAGGGTCTCCAACACTGTCAGCAGGTAAAAGATAATTTGGCGTACTTTTTTAACCGAAACTTGGCGTTTAACATCACTCATCTTGGGGGTGGGAACTGCGGCCGGACCGGCCGGGGGGACAAAGGTTGGTCCACTCGCGGGGGAAGCAGGAGTTGCCGGAGGAGCCATTGTTGGGGCAGGAAGAGGGGAATGGGAAGGGGCAGTAAAAGGCGCGGAGGAATTGGGTGCTGGAGTTGCGGGATAACTAGGAGTTGGCGATGGAGTCGCCGCAGCGGTGGGTGCACTATTCAAGCCTGCTGACGGGGAGGGCGGAGTTGAAGGTGATAAATTAAAATTTGCCCCTCCGGGAACAGTTGAAGGAGGTGTTGCGGTGGGAGAGGGATCAGCCGCAGCCGGAGAAGGAGTTTGCATTTTCGCCATTGCAGCAGGATGAGCAGAAGAAGGAGAAAAAGATGGGCTGCGGGCCGGGGTGGTTGGAGCAGAGGCAGGGGAAGATGAAGGCAACGGACCGCTCCCCGCGGCATTCGCGGTTGGACTCGCCGCGGTTGTACTCAACGAAGGAGGGTTCCCTGCCGGCGCAGTATTAGCTGGGGAAACTGGAGAAGAAGAATCTTGCTTTTTTTCATCAAAAGCGGCAATACGCGCCCGAATTGCCGCCAATTCTTCGTCAGTTCCGGTCCCCGGCGGGGTGGCTGGCCGCGAAGAGGAAGGAGATTGTTTTGCCGCCGCGGGAGCAGTGGGACTGGGAGAGGAGGAAGAGGGGAGAGGCGGGGGAGGAGTAAAACGGGGGCTGCTTGACGGCGCAACCGGCGCGGAGGAAGGAGCATTTGTCGCCGTAGAAG
>JALUVT010000052.1 GCA_027020325.1 bacterium | reverse complement strand
CCTCCGGTTGAGGAACGGATTAAAAGATTACGCTCAATGTAATATAATGCAATAATGACCTTAGCGCGGGAAGAAGTAAAAAAAATAGCTCAAGTGGCGCGGTTAAAGCTGACGGGCGAAGATGAAGAGCGCCTGGCGCGGGAATTGGGTGCGGCGTTAGATTTTGTCCAAACTTTAGAAAACGAAAAAGGTTTGGCGCGGGAGGAGCCGACTTATCAAGTAACAGGATTGAAGAATGTTTACCGCGGCGATGAAGAAAGAGTGGCTTCAGAAACCTTGACCCCGTCCCAGGTTCTAGCCAATGCCCCGCAAAAAAAGGACGGCTATTTTCAGGTTCCCCCGGTTTTGAATTAAAAAGAAATGGTTTTGAATGAATTAACTTTAACCAAAGCGCGAGAGGGATTACGGGAAAAAAAATTTAAAGCCCGTGATCTGACCGAAGCTTGTTTGGAGCAAATTGAACGCAGTGAACCGCATTTAAAATCATTCATCACTGTTGTCGCTGATTTTGCCCGTAAGCGTGCGGATTGGGCGGATAAAATTTTACAAAATCAGCCGCAGGAAGCAAAAAAATATCCTCTTCTCGGAATTCCCTATTCCTTAAAAGATCTTTTTTGCACCGCCGGCATCTTAACCACAGCGGGCTCGCGGATGCTGGAGAATTTTGTTCCTCCCTACAATGCCACGGTTTACCAGCGTCTTGAAGCCGCCGGTGCGGTCTTGTTGGGAAAAACCAACCTTGATGCTTTTGCTCATGGCTCCTCAACCGAAGCGTCGGATTTTTTTGTCACCCGTAATCCTTGGAAAATTGAACATTTGCCCGGCGGGTCTTCGGGAGGTTCGGCGGCCAGTGTTGTCGCCCATCAGGCTATTTTTAGTCTGGGGACAGAAACTGGGGGGTCGATCCGCCAGCCGGCGGCTTGGTGCGGAGCGGTGGGGCTAAAACCAACCTATGGCCGCGTCAGCCGTTACGGAGTGATTGCGATGGCTTCCTCCCTTGATTGTCCTGGGCCAATCACCAAAAGCGTTGCCGATGCGGCCTTTGTTTTACAAGTAATTGCCGGACATGATCCCCGTGATGCCACCAGTTCTCCCCTACCCCGGCCTTTTTATCCCCGGGCTCTAAAAAATTCTTTGGCCGGGATCAAAATTGGCTATGCCCGCCAATATTTAGAGGAACCAGTCTTGCCTGCTGTGGCCGCGGCCGTTGAAGAAACATTCACGGTTTTTGAAAAGTTAGGGGCGGAGATTAAAGAAATTGAGCTTCTTGACCCCGCCTACGCCATTGCTGTTTACACGATTCTGCAGCGGGCTGAAGTTTTTAGCAACCTTGCCCGTTATGATGGACTGCGTTATGGCTATTCTTTACTGCGTCGGGGAGAAAAAATAGAAGCCGCGGATATTTATGAACTTATTGCCGCTAACCGCGGCCAAGGTTTTGGGGCCGAGGCCAAAAAAAGAATTATGTTGGGAGCTTATACATTGGCCGAAAGTCTGAGTGCGGATTTGGAAGAGCCTTTTTATTGGTTGGGGCAAAAAATGCGGACACGGATTGTGGCCGATTTCGCGCGGGCTTTTGGCGAAGTTGATTTAATTATTGGCCCCACTTCTCCGACAACGGCCTTAAAGTTGGGGGCGCGGGAGAAAAATCCTCTTTTTGGCGAGATGGAAGACCGCCTTGTTGAACCAAGCACCATTGCCGGGTTGCCGGGGATCAGCCTTCGCTGTGGTTTTGTTGATCAGCTTCCGGTTGGATTACAGATTATTGGGCCCCAGTTTAAGGAAGATTTAGTTCTTCGCGCCGCTTATGCCTATGAACAGGCCACGGACTGGCACCTTTACCAACCGCCATTGTTTAGCAGTACGCGCCGTAGCCGGCGCCATTATCGGGTATAATAAAATAATGTTTTTTCTCGCTATTTTTGCTTTTATTTTAATTATTGTTTTGCTCCAGATTTGGGGGAGCAAAGATCGTGCGGCCAAACTTATCCCCTCCCCTCTTTCAATGTCTTCCCGCGACAAAGAGGAGTTTCGTCAGCGCTGGAGTGAAATTAAAAAATTGGCCCAGTTGCCGGGAGAAAGTCGCAGTACCCAGGCCTTGCTTAAAGCCGATCAATTGCTTGATTTTGTTTTAAGCAAAAAAGGATTAAATGAAGGAAGTCTCGGAGAAAAGTTAAAGCAGGCGCAAAAATTTTTTCGTCAACGCGAGAATTACCAGCGCGCCTGGGATGTTCATAAACTTCGTAATACCGTGGTTCATCAGGCTGATTTTGTTTTAACTAAAGCGGCCCTGCGCGGGGCTTTGCAAGATTTAGAAGCTGTCTGGCAAGATTTGGATCTATTTTAAGATGAAGAAATCGCGACAAGTCTTTATTGGCTTGGAAATTCACGCTCAGTTAAAAACAAAAAGCAAAATGTTTTGTTCCTGCCCCGCTGATATTTGGCAGGCCGAGCCCAATACGCGCGTTTGTCCGACCTGTCTCGGCTTACCGGGAGCCCTGCCGACAATTAATAAACGGGCCCTGGAAGAAGTTTTATTGTTAGCCTTGGCCCTTAATTGCCGTATTAATCAGCGTTGTTATTTTGAACGGAAAAATTATTTTTATCCTGACCTCCCCAAAGGTTATCAGATTACGCAGCACCGGCGTCCCTTGGGAGAGGAGGGGTTTCTTCCCCTGGGGGCAAGAAAAATTAAAATTTTCGATGTTCACTTGGAGGAGGATACAGGCAAGACAATCCATTTTCGTGAAAAAGGAGAGGCTTATTCGCTCCTTGATTTTAATAAATCCGGCCTCCCGCTGGTGGAAATTGTTTCCGCTCCCGAGCTCAGGAGCGCTGACGAGGCCGTGGCCTATTGTCAACAGATACAGCGCCTCCTGCGTTTTTTAGATATTAGTGAAGCTGATTTAGAAAAAGGTCAGCTGCGTTTTGAGGTTAATCTTTCGCTGGGGACGGGCCCCCAACTCCCTTCTTACCGCGTTGAAGTTAAAAATCTTAATTCTTTTCGTTTTGTTCGTAAGGCAATTGAATTTGAGATCAAACGCCAAGAGGAATTATTAAGAAAAGGCGTTTCCTTGACTTCGGAAACACGGGGGTTTGATGAGGAAAAAGAGGTAACAATACGGCAACGAAGCAAAGAAGCCGCTTTAGATTACCGTTATTTTCCCGAACCGGATCTGCCGCCCCTGGAAATTGATTCCACTTGGCTGAAAAAAATAGGCCAAGCAATGCCGGAGTTGCCGTGGGCCGCAGAAAAAAGACTGCAAGAAAAATTTAAACTTCGGGCCGATGAAGCGCGAATCATTAGTCAAGAAAAGAAATGGCTGCAGTTTTTTGATCAAGCCGTGGCTCTAGGCTTGCCGCCGGCGCGAGTGGCGCGAACTTTGGTTAATCGTCCCCAGTGGCGTGATAGAACCGCCGCTGAATTAGCGGCTCATTGGGCGGCAGAAGAAAAAAATCGTCTCCGTAATCAAGAAGAACTGCAAAAAGTAGTCGCAGAGGTGCTGGCGGCGGCACCGGCAGTGGTGGCGGATTGGCAGAAAGGTAAGAAAAATGCTCTTAATTTCCTTTTAGGACAGGTGATGCGACAAACTCAAGGCCGAGCTGATCCTCAATTAACCCGAGAATTATTGGAAAAAGCTTTGGGCAAACTTTCTAAGAACTAATCTCCGGGGGAATAATTTTCTAAAACGCACCTCAAAATCTCAAAATTGGGGCCCGCTGAAGGAGCAAAGATATTCTATAATTTCGGCCAAAAACTTCTCTTTTGCTTTAAGGGGCCAATTCTTCAAAACAGCGATTAAAAAAAATGTAAATGTAAAATAGTGATAATTTTGTCTTCTGATCACTATAACAGACCGCTAATTGATTGGACGCGGAAAGTTTGCAATTCCGTTGTTCTCTCCCGCCAGGCTTGAGGCGGTAACCCTGCTTTAAGGGCGAGTTGGCTTAAAAATTCTTCTTTGCTCCACCCAGTTTCTTGAGCTACTTGAGGAAGAAAAACTGCACTTTTATTCCCCTGCCGCAGGTAAATCCCCTCCTCTCCTAAATGCCATTGCTCCAGCGAGGGTAAAGGAGTGAGAGAAGAAAGAAGAGAAATTTCTATTTCCAACGGTTGGTTGATTAATTCTTCGGCGCGTAGCGGGGGGAAACGAGGATCAGCAAAAGCCGCGGCCCAAGTTTTTTCGATTGTTGTTTGGGCCAGATTATGAGGTGAGTTAAGACAGCCGATACAGCCGCGCAGTTTTCCCTTCAATTTTAAGGTTACAAAAACTCCTCCCTTTTTTTGTCGCAGCTCGGCACTGCGGACAATTAAAGGTTTTTGAATTTGCTTCTGCCAGGCACTTTTTAAAGTTGTCCGCGCCAGTTCCAATAATTCTTGAGCACTTTGAGGCGAGACTATTTCATTCATAAAATCCAACTGCAGCATAACCGACGGCGAGTGTTGCCCCGGGGTCAACTTGGCCAGAATGAGAATAGTGGAGCAATTCCTTCTTGCGCCAGCTCAATCTTTGCGCTAAAAAAAGACCACTTTTAATCGCTCCCAGGCCGCAGGCACAAGTTTCTAACCCGGGATAATTTTTTTCTTCATTAGCTCTAATTTTTTTCTCCAAAACTTTAACTTTACCGCTCAGAATCCCGCTTAATGTTTCGCGGTCAATTGAAGTAATGAGTGAGGGGGGAGGGTAATGAGCCAGATCCGAGCTGATGACCAAGAGAAAATCTTCGGCCCAGATTGAAGTCAATGCCGCGGCTACCCGGCGGGCGGGAGCGGACTCAGGACTGCCGAGGAGCAAGGGAATAATTTGCCATTGTGAAGAGGGGAGGATAGTTTGTAAAAAAGGCAGTTGAACTTCCAGGGTGTGTTCGGCCTGATGAATTGTGTAATCAACTTTGAAAAAAGAATGGCCCCGGACCAGAGTGCGGGCTTCAGCTTCGGCCACCGTTACCGCTCCCAGTGGGGTTAGCCATTCGCCGTTAGGGTAAATAGCAGCCTCGGCAAAAAATTGGCGGTGACTGACTCCAAGAAGAACGACACGACGAATTTCTTGTCGGAAAGGCAAAAGTTGTTCATAGGCTTGGGCGGCAGTTAAACCGGAATAGTGGTAACCCGCATGCGGAACCAAGAGAGCGCGGGGACGACGCGGACGCAGGGGTCGGAGTTGAGCGCGCAGCTCGGCAATTAGTTGTTGTAAATCTTTAGAATTTGCGGGATAAAACTGTCCCGCGACCGCTGGTGCTCGGATCATTGGTCGGGCCGGAACTATTTTCTGGCGCCGGTGGCAGGACTCGAACCTGCGGCCTACTGCTTAGAAGGCAGTTGCTCTATCCCACTGAGCTACACCGGCTGGTGCCGCAGGTGGGAGTTGAACCCACACGCCCGGAGGGGCACTAGGTTCTGAACCTAGCCTGTCTGCCGATTCCAGCACTGCGGCTTAGGTAAATTTTAACATAAAGCAGTTTTTATTTATAATTAAGGAATGAAGTTTTCCCTCGGATTAATTGGGTTACCCAATGCCGGAAAATCAACGCTTTTTAATGCGTTAATGCAACGGCAGTTGGCTTTGACCGCTCCGCGGGCTTTTTCGACGATTGAACCTCTGCCGGGGACAGTGGATTTGCCTGACCCTTTTTTACCTCAACTCCAAGAAGTGGCAGCTTCTGCTCGCTGCACCGCGGCTCAATTGCAGGTGATTGATCTGGCGGGATTGGTTGAAGGAGCGCATCAAGGACAAGGCCTGGGGAATCAGTTTTTGGCCCGAATTCGTGAAGTCAAAGCTCTTTTACATCTTTTGCGCTGTTTCCCTCTTCAGCGCGGAGAAAAAGTTAATCCCCGCCGCGCCTATGAAATTGTCCGCCGCGAGTTGCAGGAAGCGGATCGGATGACCCTGCTCCGACAGGAGGCAAAATTGAAAGGAAAAGGCGATAAAAAAAAGATTCTTTTGCGAGAGACAGTTTTAGGCGCGGAGAAAATCTTAGCCGCGGGAGAGGAACTGCGGATTCACCTTAAAGACGAGGAAAAGGAACTATTGCGTCCACTAAATTTATTAACTCTTAAACCCGAATTAGTGGTTTTTAATATTCAAGAGCAGCAACAGGGGGATGATTTTATTGCTGCGGCCGCAATTGAAGGGACAAGTTTAGCCATTAATGCCCGGGAGGAAGAAGAACTGGCAAGCTTGCCTCCGACGGAAGCGGCGCAGTGGCGGCAAGAATTTAATCTTGGCCCTTCGGCCCTGGAACAATTGTTAGAAGCGGCGCGGCAGTTTCTGCAATTGATTATTTTTTATACGGTTAATAAAAATGAAAGTCGAGCCTGGTTGGCGCAGGCCGGAATTTCAGCCGCGGCAGCTGCGGCGAAGGTTCATTCCCAGATGGAAAAAGGATTTATTAAAGCCTGGGTTTGTCCCGCTTCCCGCTGGCTGGAGAACGGAGGATGGGAAAAAGCAATGGCGCGGGGGCAAGTTCGTTTTGTTGGCCGTGATTATGTGGTGCAAAATTATGATTTACTCCAATTTCATTTCCGTTGAAAGTACTGCTGAGCTATTTTTTGCAGTTCCTGCCAGGCTTGGCGGGGCTGGGGAGCCTGGGCCAAAGCACTGCCTACGGCAAACTGATCCGCTCCCTCTTGCACGAGAAGAGGCAAATTTTCTTTTTTTACTCCGCCGTCAATTTCAATAAGAAAATTAGCTTTGCCCGCATGCAGTTGTTTTAGTTTTTCCTCTAAGGGCGGGAGATTTATTTTTTGCCCCTTAAAACCGGGTTCTACGCCTAAGAGTAAGAGTAAATCTATTTGATTAAAAAAAGGAGCCGCGCGGCTTAACGGTGTCTGGGGTTTTAGGGCCAGCCCGATTTGCCATTTTTTTTGTCGCAGTGAAGAAAGGAATTCGGGCCAGTTAAGCGGAACCTCAAGAGAAAAAATTAGCCGTTCCACTCCGAGACGCGCGGCTTGATCGAGATAAAGTTGCGGTTCATTAACCATTAGATGCAGTTCCCAATGCGTGGCAAAGGACGAGCGTTGAATTTGTTTGAGGGCTAAGGTTGAAGAAGGGGCGAATTTTCCGTCAACAACATCAATTTGCAACCAAGGGACATAACCTTCCCACCAGCGCAATTGTTGTTTCAAATCTTTTTCTTCCTCACTTAAAAGGGCTGGAATAATGAGGGGCATTTGTTTCATTTTCCTTCCCGCTGTTCAATTTTTTTCAGCCGCCGCCGGAACCGTTTTTCCTTGCTGAAGGGCGTCTTGAGCCAAAGATTGATAATTGCGGCGGCTTCTTTTTCGGTTAATTGCGCTGCCGGCAGGCAGAGAATATTGGTATTATCATCGCGGCGAGAATGAAGGGCTAGCCAACGGTTGGAGGCGTTAACAGCGCGGATGCCGCGGACTTTGTTGGCCGCAATACACATTCCCACTCCGGAAGCACAAAAAAGAATCCCCCGCCCCTTTTCTTGAGCCACTCGTTCGGCAACAGCAAAAGCAAAGTCCGGAAAATCGTCCGCGGGATCCCAGTGGTCATTGCCTAGATCTTCAACAACCAGGCCTTGTTCTTGGAGTTTTGTTTTTATTTTTTCCTTGAGAGCAAAACCAGCGTGGTCTGCACCGAGAAAAATTTTTTCCCTCATTTTTTTCTTTATGCTGGCAGATTGATTAATTTTTGTCAAATTTCCCTTTTCTCACCCCCCGCTCTGCTTAGGTTTTAAGAAAAAACAAATTTAATAAAAATTATCTCTGAGGGTTTAAATACACTGAGGGGGCGCTAAATTCGAAAAAGTATTAGCAATTAAATTAACAGCGCTCTTTCAAAAAAGAACACCTCATTCATCAGCCTTTTCGAGAAAGTGGAGAATTACCGGGTTGAGTTTTTTTGCGGAAGATGGAGTAGGCCTTGATAGTGGCTAATTTTAGCGGGAGGAATTGAATATTAACGAAACTATGATCCTGTACCAAGTTGAGTCGGAGTTCAGAAAGTGGTATTATTTTGTCTATGACACCAGTAATCGCTCGGGTAACCCTTTTTGGTTCTGCAGAAATTTCTCCCCAGAGTCAAGAATTTAAAGCAGTCTATGAAACAGCCCGTTTGTTGGCGCAGTCGGGGCGGACCGTTGTTAACGGGGGCGGGCCGGGCGTGATGTTGGCGGCAACTAAAGGGGCGCGGGACGGGGGTGGACATTCAATTGCCGTTAATTTTACACCGCGCTGGGCTACTGCTTTTGAAGGCCAGGATCAGGAAAATCAGGCCGATGAAGAAATTGATGAACCCAATTATATTTTGCGCGTTAAGCACCTCCTTGAGTTAGGCCAGGCCTATGTGATTTTTAAGGGTGGAACAGGAACTTTGTCGGAGTTGGGAATGGCTTGGGGGTTGGCGCGTTTATATTATGGTCATCACAAGCCCCTTTTGCTTTTTGGCCGTTTTTGGGACCGAATTTTGCGGGTGTTGGAAGAAGAGCTTTTTATCCGTCCGGAAGCGCGAAAAGTTTTGCATCTGGTGGAAGAACCAGCCGCGGTCCTGCAATTGCTCGAAGATTATGAAAAGCAGTGGCGGGCCAAGGCTTCTTTGCATCATCACCCCGGGGAAGATGATCCCGAAGGAAAGTTATTTCTTTAGAGCGCGGGCGTAGACGCGTTCGGGTTTAGGGCCGACAAAGATGGTGCCGTTGATGCGGATGGTCGGAGTTCCGTAAATTCCGCTAATTGCCAGAGCTTGGTTCAAATCCTGAACCGCATTTTTTGTTTTTTCTTCTTGGCGGCATTGATCAATCGCCGCGAGATCCCAGCTTTGTTCTTGTAATAATGAACGCACTGTAGCTTCATCACCAATTTTTGTCGGTTCTTGTTGAAAAAGAAGATCATTGGTCGCCCAGAAACGGTCGGGGGCAATTTGGTTGAGACAGTAAAGATAAGAGCTAAGATATTCCGTTTCCCTCTTGGTCGGAAGATGAATAAAGACTAAATTGGCCTTAGTTTTCTTGGCCAATTGCCGGATCGAGGGATAGGCGCGGCGGGAATAAGGACAATTATAACAGCCAACAAAAATAATTTCGTCCTTACTGACGGGATTAGTTTGCGGAAGAGAATTTTTTTCGTTTTCCAAAAAAGAAAAATCTATTTTTTCCGGGTTGGGGGGCTCGGTGGAACAGCTCTGGGCTAATTGAGAAACTTGGTTATTTTCGCCGTGGGGATCAAAAAGACAAAAACCTTCTTTGTTCAAGCCGTTGCAGCTGCCATAAAGATAATAGTTATAAATTCCGCGCAGAGCAAGAAAAATATTGAAAAGAAAAAAGAAGAAAAAAAGAAAACTCAACAACTCAAAATAGCGGTTAAGAAAACGGGCGGCAAAGGGAGAGCGTGTGATGACTCGTCCTAAAATACGGGCTTTTATTTTTTCATCAAAGCGGGTTTCACAGGGACGGAGGGTCAAACGGCGGCGGAGGCAAAGCCAAGCCTCTTTTAATAAAGGACGATGAGTAGCACTGAAGAGGCTTAAGAGAGCGAGGAAAAAAAAGGCCAGCAAACAAACCATAGCTAGTTTTATAATATTTTTAGGGTTTGCTGTAAAGCTTGGAGAAAGATTTCTGCTTCCTCTCGCGTATTATAAAAGTAAAGAGAGATGCGTAAAGTCGCGGGAATTTTTCGCGCTGCAAACCAGGAATGAACGCAGTGCTGTCCGGCCCGGACCATGATCCAGTGACTGCTATCAAGGATTAGGGCCAGTTGGGAAGCACTGATTTGTGGAAGATAAAAGCTTATAATCCCTCCCCGTTGCCGAGGATCAGCGGGACCAATAATTTGCAGTTGCGGTATTTGCTGTAATTGTGCGGTTAAAAAAGAATTTAGTTCTTCTTCTTGTTTTTGAATAAAATCAAACCCTACTTTTTCCAGATATTCAACTGCGGCGCCAAGACCGATAATCCCGGCATAATTTTGTAATCCGGCTTCAAATTTTTCCGGCGGGGGGAGAAGAGTGTAGTCCTGATAAGTGGAGCGGGCAACAGTTTCTCCTCCTAAAAGAAAGGGATTCATTTGCTCGAGTAATTCCCGCCGCGCATAAAGAACTCCCGTCCCCGAAGGCCCCAACATTTTGTGACCGGAAAAAGCGAGAAAATCAACTCCTAATTTTGCTAAATTGAGTTGTTGGTGGGGCACGGTTTGCGCTCCGTCTAAGAGGACCAAAGCTCCGTAGTCGTGGGCGAGCTTGATTAATTCCGCGGCGGGAATTGTAACGCCGTCAAGATTGGAGGTGAACCCGACACTAATCAGACGGACTTTTTTTTGCCGCAGAACTTCCTCCCAGCGGTTCAGGTCAAGTTGATTATCCTCTGTGCTCGGAACAACATCGAGCTGAATGATTTTTTGTTTTTGTAACCGCAGCCAAGGAAGGAGATTGGAATTATGTTCTTTATCACTGATTAAAACTCGATCCCCTTCTTGCCAGGGCCAGCTTTGGGCAACAAGATTAATTCCTTCGGTTGTGTTGCGGGTAAAAATAATTTCTTCTTCGTGTTGAACACGGAGAAAACGGGCAATTTTCTTTCGGGCCGCGGCGACGGCTCGACTTACTTCTTCGCCAATGCGGTGGGCACTGCGTCCGGCACAGCCGGGATAATCGCGGTAATATTCATTGATTGCCTGAATTACCGGCTCCGGGCGGAGACTTTGGCAGGCATTATCGAAATAAACTGGTTTCTTCTCCCCCTTCTTTTTTTGCAAAAAAGGAAAATCCTGGCGCAAAAGGGTAACTTTTTTTCCCTTCATCTTTATTTACTATAAACTATTTTGTCGACGCAGCAAAATTATTTTCCGGCGGGACAATTACGGTCCCGCGCACTTCTTTCCCGCAAAGGGCTCGGTAGAGGCGATTTTCCTTTTTCCCGTTGATAATTAGTGTTGTAATTCCCTGTCGGGCAAGAAAGGCGGCTTGTTTTAGTTTATGTTCCATCCCTCCAGTAACATCAATTTTGGGCGCAGGTTGAAAAAAAGACCATTTTTCCGCCGCCGCGGCCGTAAGACGGGCGACCAATTTTCCTTGATCATCAAAAAGACCATCAACTGCTGTTAACTGGATAATTTGCCGCAGGGGGTAGCCTTGCCGGCGAAGTTGTTGAGCCAAAAAAAAGAATAATTTTTCCGTGGAAAAAATATGGGCTCCCTTCTCTTGATCGAGCAGAATATCGCCGTAAATTAAAGGAATTGCTCCTTGTTGTAATAAATATTGCAATGGAGAAAGAAAAAATTGGCTAATTTCCCCTTTTTTACTGAGTAAAAAAGCCGAAGGTTGAAGAGTAAAAACAGGAATTTTTGCCGCGAGCAGGGCCTGACGCCAGTAATGGTTGAGTCGAGAAGCAGCTGCCTGAACCTGCCCCTGTCCCCAGAGATGTTCTTTACTTGTTGCCAAGGCCTTTCTTTGCCATTGATATTTCTGGGCGGCAAAATGAGCAAAGGACCCGCCGCCATTGCCGATAATTAGCTGCAGTTGCGGTTGTTCTTTCAAAGCTTTTTTGATTTGTCGGGCGAGATCCGTAATGAGGGCTGGTTTTAAGGTTAAAGGTTTGTTTTTATCAGTAATGATACTGCCTCCAATTTTAAGAAGAATAATTGTCGACTTCATTTTACTTTATTTTAGCATTGTTGTTTTTTAGGGGGGTAGGCAGATTGGGGCAGTTATTGTATAATAAGCAACATGGCTCGCTACCGAGGTCCGCGCAAAAAATATCTTAAACGCTTTGGGCTTTTGCCCGACACTCCGCCTGATTTTAAGCAACAAATGCGGCGGCGGAAGTCCGATTACGGAATTCGTTTGGAAGAAAAGCAGCGTTTGAAATTTATTTACGGGGTTTTGGAAAAACAATTCCGCCGTTATGTTCAAGAGGCGATGAATTCAGCAACCAATAGTGGCGAAGTTCTGTTGGCTCTTTTGGAAAAGCGCCTCGATAATGTTGTTTATCGGCTCGGATTTGCCAAAACTCGCCCTCAGGCGCGGCAGTTAGTTGTTCATGGGCATGTTTTGGTTAACGGTAAAGTTGTTGACCGGCCTTCTTATCGTGTCCGACCGGGTGAGGTAATTAGTTTACAACCACGGATGCAGGAAAATGCTTTTGTTCAAGAGTCTTTGAAAAAACAGGATCCTTCAGCCTTGCCGGCGTGGTTGGAGCGGCAAGGAAGCGTGGGCCGTGTTTTGCGGGAATTAGCGGAAGGGGATTTGCGGGATGATGTTGATACGAATTTAATTATTGAGTTTTATTCGCGCTAATTAGCTAGTTTATTGAAAAATTATTTTTTGAGCCACGGTGGCGGAATTGGCAGACGCGCAACCTTGAGGAGGTTGTGGGACTAATCTCCCGTGGGAGTTCAAGTCTCCCCCGTGGCACCAGTTTAACAAATAAATTTAAGTCTAATGTTGGAGTTAGAGCAAGTGAGTAAAAAATTTGGCGCAACTTATGCGGTGCGAGAATTAAGTTTAAGTGTAGCGCGGGGAGAAATATTGGGTTTTTTAGGCCCTAATGGGGCGGGTAAAACAACAACAATGCGTTTGATTACGGGTTATCTAGCCCCGGATAGGGGGTCAATTAAAGTTGGATCTTACCGCGTGGCCGAAAATCCTTTGGCTGTAAAAAGGATGATCGGTTATTTACCCGAAGACAATCCTCTTTATCCCTTTTTCCGCGTTGGTGAATATCTGCAATTTATTGCCGGGGTGCGGGGAGTGGAAAAAGGAACGGCATTTGACGAGTTAGTCGCTCGCTGTGGGCTAAAAGAGGTCTGGAGACAAAACATCAATACCCTCTCCAAAGGTTATCGCCAACGGGTCGGGTTGGCCGCGGCCCTGCTTCACGACCCCGCTCTCTTGATTTTAGATGAACCTACTTCAGGACTCGATCCCAACCAGATTTTAGAAATTCGCCAGTTGATTAAAGAATTGGGAGAGAAAAAAACAGTGATTCTTTCGACCCATATTCTTTCTGAAGTTGAAGCAACCTGCAGTCGGATCGTGATTATTAATCGCGGTCGTTTGGTTGCCGAAGGAACTTTAAAAGAATTAACCCGTGGCGGACGAAAGAAATTGGAAGATGTTTTTCATCAACTAACTCAGGAAGAAGAGGATCAAGATGGGAATAAAATCAAAAATGAAACTTAAACCGTGGTTAACATTACTCAAAAAAGAATCCGCCTTTTACTGGCATTCTCCCTTGGCCTATTTAAGTTTGGCTTTGCTGCTATTGGCTCTTAATTGGCTCTATTGGTCCAACTT
>JALUVT010000051.1 GCA_027020325.1 bacterium | reverse complement strand
CGGCGGCAGTGATAATGAGTTAGGCCTTCAAGGCTCGGTTGGCCGCAATAAGCGCAGTATTGCTGTTTTAAGAATTCAATTTTTTGGTAACAAGAGGGACAAAGATAGTAATTTAAGCGCTGGCAAGAAACGCAAAAAGGAGGAAAAAGAATTTTTAGAAAGCGCTGAGTTTTTATTGGAATTAGTTCCTTAATTTTCACAATCTTGTCGCTGCCAAAGAATATTTTGTTCATTTAAGGGCCTTGATTTTTCTGCTGGAGAAAAGATATGTCGGGGGTGATAGTTTTTTTCTAAATAATTGAAGAGTGCGTTTTTTTCTTGATAAAGAATTGGACTTTGCTGAGGCAGAGCAAGGACAAAACAAACTTTTTGGGCCTCAAGATTTTTGATAATTCTTTGGATTGTTGGAGGGTGAAAGTAAAATTCGGGCCCCAAATGGCTGTACGGGGTAGGATTTTTTAGTTGAAAAAGGTAATAAAGTTCGGGGCTCCAGGGGAAAATAAAGATCGCCTTTGATTGCAGATTATTTTTTTCATCTTTAAGAAATTCCAGAATTGCTTTTTGCTGCGCTGTGGCCCAAATTTTACCTTGGGGGGTAGTTAAAAGATAATTTTCTTTTTCCCAATAGGCCACTTTGGCGATAAAATTGTAGCCAATTTTGAAATAAAAAGTTGTGAGAAGAAGAAAAATAAGACTTCTTTGCAAACTGAGGCGAATAAATTGTCCTTGCAGTAAAGACCGCCAAGAGGGAGCAGAAAAAGAGGGGGGGGCGAATAAAAAGGACCAAGTTTGACGCGAATAAAGGAGGGCCAAGGGGGCGGTAAAAGCATAGCTGAGTGCAGCATGTCCGCTGGTGGGGGAAGTGAGACTCCAAAGATGAGTCAAGCTACCCATTAAAGCAGTTAAAAATATTCTTGAATGAAGAGAGAAAGAGAGAAATTTTCTTTTCCAGCGGCTGAACCAAAAAAGAAGATAAAAGAGGGAGGTGGTCCACCAGATTTGACTCGGAAATTGTTCCATGTTGCCGTGGTGATAGTTTTGTAAGGGGAATAAAAGTGTTTCCTTAAACCAGAAATAAAGAATTCCTTCACGGGCGAAGAAAATAAGGAGGAATAAAATGGGAATGGTTATCCCGGCGGCCAAAGAAAAAAAACAAACTAGTTTTTCCCTTTTTTTGAGGGGACTGACGAGCAAAAAAAGGAAAAAAGCTAAGCCACTGATGATGCCGCTAGCAAGAAGAAAGAAAAAACAGAGAGCAGTCAAAAGCCCATTGATGAAATATTTTCTCGGGGAGAAAAGAGGTTTTTTGAGGTTGTAATTAAGAGCGAAAAGGAGAAAAAGTATTCCCCACCAATTATGGTTGTAAATTGGAGCGACGGTGGGGAAAAGAAAGAGAAGGGGAGCTAGGGCCGCTAGAGTTAGTGAGCGCGATAATTGGTAAGTTAAAAGGAAAATATTAGCTGTAAGCAGAAAAAAGAGTAAACTGATAATAATTTTTAGACTATTTAGATTGGCGCTGGTGAGGTGAAACCAAGTCTGGAGAAGATAAAAACTGCCCGGCATCCAAATTGTAAAAAGATGGCGGTATAATTTTTCCCCTCCGAGCAGGCGTTGAACAAAATGTAAAGGAATTCCACCATCTTGATACCAAATTAGATGTTGGGTCCCGTAGAGAATATAGAAAATGGTTCCCCCGAAGCAGGTTAAAAAAAAGATTTTTTTGCCGAATAATTTTATTTTTTCTTTAACCATAGCGCATCATTTAGTTCTCGCGGTTGAAGGCGGGGGGGGTTAAAGAATAAGGGTTGAAAATTTGTTGTTAAATAACGAGTTAAAGGCTGGGGGCGGTAAGTAAAAGGACGATAGGTGTCAAAAGCCGTTTCTTGGGGGAAAAAGAGAATAGTCTGTACATTCTTTCTTTCCAGAGAAGCAACTATTTCTTGTAAGACAAAGTTTTGATGCAGTCCGGGGTCGAGATGGCTGTAGCGGGTAGGATTTTTCAGTTGGAAGGCTAAATAATAAAAAGGCATTGAAGGTCCGACAAAAACTTGTTGCGGTTTTTCTTTTTGCCAGTAATCCTGTAAAAAACTAAAAATTTGCGCCTGAGAAGGGGGAAGAAAAAAAGAATAATTTTCCCAGTTCATTCGTAGTTGTTTTTCTTGGGCCAAGAAAATAAATTTAGCCGTGCTGTTGAAAATTAATTTTAGGATAAAGGCTAAGCTAATGAAAATTAGCAATCCCTGTCGCCCGAGATAAAACCAGTTAACTTTTTCTTTAACCGCCTCTTGGGGATTAAATTTAGCTAGATTTTGTTGGAGAAAATAAAAAAATAAGGGGCTGCTCCAAGCCAAACCTAAACTGACATGGCCCGCTCCCGGAGAAATCAGGCTTCCCAGAAGGTAAACAAATCCGGTCCGGCTAAGGAGGCGGGCGGGGAAAGATTCTTGCCTTCTTTGTTGGAGGAAGTAAATAAGGTAAAAAGCAAGACTAACCCACCAGAGTTGATAGGGCCTGGTTTCCATGTTTCCTTGATGATAATAGCGCAAGGGAAAAATAAAAACAGCATAAAAGAAATTTTTTAGAGTTGCTAGGAAAGGAGGGCGGGCTAGGGTAATAATTAGGAAAAAGGTTAAACTACTGCCTGTTCCCAAGATTAAAAGTATTGTTTGACGCGCGACATTATTCTCTTTCAACAATAATAAGAGGAAGGCAAGAATAATCAACATCCCCTGCCATTGGTTGAAAAATAAAGTTATTCCGCTTCCAAGTCCGAGAAGAAAAATTGTTTTATTTTTTATTAACGAAGGCCAAAAGCAAGCTGCGGTTATCCAAAGGAGGTTAAAAAAGAGGGCCGTAAGGTTATGGCTGTAAAAAAGGACCATAAATGGAGCGAGAAAAAAGAGGAGGCTTAATTGGGCGAGGAGGAAATTTTTTAGCAACTTAAAACTAAGAAGAAAAACACTAACAGTTATTCCCAGCCAAAGAATTACGGTTACAATAATAATTGTTTGGGGGTGGAAGCCCAAGAGTTGATAGGCCGTTTGTAAAAGGTAAAAAGGTCCGGGCATCCAAAAAGTAAAAAGATCCTGGTATAGTTTTTCCCCTTGATAAAGACGGCGGCTAATTTCAGCAGCAATACTTCCGTCACCGAGCCAATAATAATAACGCCAGCTAAAATAAAAAATTAAACTATTAATTGCAAGCAAAAATAAAGAAAGAAAAGAGAAAAAAATTTTTTTCAACCTCATTTTATTGTCGTTGCCAGATTCCGCTCCATTTTTCAGCTGCTTCCCAAGAAGAAGGTAAAAGTTTTATTTTTTTCCGGCGCCAGTAGTTTTGTTCAAGATAAGAACGCCATTTTGTACTTAAAATTTCTGTACTTTGATAATATTCGCCCTCCTCGGGCAAATAGATGATTATTGATTGAGGCTTTTGATTGAGGCTTTCAATTAGGCGGGTTAAATAAGGAGGGCGATAAAGATGTGGTTCAAGCCAATCAAAGGGGGTAGGGTTGGTCCAAGCAAAAAAATAGTAAAAAGCAGGGAGCCAAGGGAGAATAAGCACCGGGCCCGAGGGGGAAGAAAGATTAGAAAGGCGGAAGGTATGATAGAGCTTGGCCATTGCCGGGGTCATCCAGAGGGTAAAGTTGGGCCTTATTTTTACCGGGATTGTTTTTTGCTGGTAGTAATCGAGGCGCGCAATATAGTTGAAAGTAATTTTGAAGGAGAGAGCGAGGATAATCATAATTGTTAACCAGATTTGTCCCGCGCGGAGAAAGATTTTTCGGCCGCGGGCTTGAGCGAGCTCTTTTAGTTTTATCTTTAACTCTGGGATCCATTTTTGTTGAAGGTAAAAAGTTAGAAGAGGTGCGGTTAAAAAGTAACCGCCGGCAATCCGTCCACTATTGGGGCCGACAATAAAACTAGCACTAAGGTAAAGAGTGCCCCAGAAAAATAATTCGCGCAAAGGGGAAGAAGCGGAAGGCAATTGTCGCAGGAGGAGAAAATAAAAAGCAAGGGTAAAGATGGCTAATTGGCTCAAATCAGCATTTATTTTTCCGTCGTGGTATCCCTGAAGAGGGTAAAGGAAAAGCTGTTGTAATGCGGGAATAAGGGCTTGTTGGCGCAAAAGCCAAACAAACCAGGGCAGGGAAAAAAGAAGGGGCAGGAAAAGGAGTGGGAAATAAAAACGGAGAAAAGCAAAATTTTTCTTGCGTCCCCAAAGTAAGTTACCAATTAAACTTAGTCCCCCTATCCAGAGACTAAAATTAAGGCTCAGGCCAGTTAAAATACCCGCTGCTATTCCCAAGAAAAAATTGCTTCGGCGGCGTTTTTTTAACAGGAGTAGAATATTAGCGCCGGCAAAAATTAGCCCGAGGTAGTTATGATTATAATAAACCAAGCCTTGGGTGATTAAAAAAACAAGGCTGGCACTTAAATTTAAGAGTAAATCTTTTTTTATTATTCGGCTGATAAAAAAACTTAGGGCAGTAAGAATGATTAAAATAAGAAGATTAAGTAAAGGGAGAATAAAAAAGAGATCTGTCCCTCGCGTTAAAATGAAAAGGAGATAGAAGTTAGCCGGGGTCCAAAAAGTGAAAAAATCACGATAGGGAACTTGTCCTTTTTCCAAGCGGATTAAAGCGGCCCAGGGGATGCCGGCGGATTTACGCCAGGGGAGATAATGAAAAGGTAGGTAAAGATTAAAGATGATTAAAATTAAAAAAGAGAAAATTAGCCCCTGGCGGAGCAAAAAACCTTTTCTTATCATTTCATTCCCATTCTATCACTTATGTTAGAATGGCGGCATGAAAGTTGCCATCATCGGGGCTGGTTTCACCGGTTTAGCAGCCGCCTGGATTCTCAGTGAAGGGGGGGGCGAGGTTGAAATTTGGGAGAAGAATGCCGCGGCCGGCGGTTTAGCCGGAGGAATTAGAAGTCAAGGTTTTTCATTTCCTGCTGCTTGGACTTGGGATTTGGAGCAATACTATCATCACTGGTTTACCAATGATGAAATTATTCTAAATTTTATCCGCGAGCAGGGCTGGGGGGATTTTTTATTAAAAGGTCGACCCAAGACTGCGGTTTGGCTCGAGAATCAGATTTGGGCGCTTGATTCTCCGCGCGCGGTTTTGCAATTTCGCCCCCTTTCCTTATTGTCAAGACTGCGGCTGGCTGCTGTTTTAGCCTATTTAAAGTATTTTCTTCCCCCAAGGCATTTTAAAAAGCTAGAAAAAATTGCCGCAGCGGCATGGCTGGAGCAAAGCTTAGGGAAGGAAGGATTTACTAAACTTTGGTTACCATTATTAAAAGCTAAATTTGGACCTTATTTTTCTCAGGTCAATTTAGCTTGGTTTTGGGCCCGAATTTATAAACGCACCCCGCAGTTGGTTTACTTTCGCGGCGGTTTTCCCCAGTTAATCCATTTGATTGAAAAAAAATTGCGGCAAAGAGGAGTTAAATTTAATTATCAGCAAGAGATTGAAGGGCTGAAGAAAGGGGAGAATGAGAAATGGGTCTTAGTTAATAATAAAGGACACAAATTCACTTATGAACAAATTTTATTAACTCTTCCTTCCGCGGGAGCACAGAAATTGTTTCCTCCTCTTAAAGCCGAATTCTCGCCTCTTTTTTCTTTAGGAGCGCAAGTTTTGATTTTTGCTTTTGCGCGTCCTTTTTTACCCGAGCAAACTTATTGGCTTAATATCAGCGTTCCGGATTGGCCCTTTGTGGTTGCGGTGGAACAGACCAATTGGATTGATTCACAGTTTTATGGTCGAGAACATGTTTTGTATTTAGGTAATTATCTTGTCCCGGAGCATAAATTTTTTCATTTAAGTACGCAAGATTTGATTAAAAAATTTATTCCTTTTTTACGACAAATTAATCCCTCTTTTTCAGCCGCAGAAATAAAAAAAGCTTGGCGCTGGCGTTTTCAGAGTTACCAGGCGCAGCCGCTAGTAGGCCTTAATCATAGTCAGAAAATACCTCCTTTAGCAACTTCCTTTAAGGGCCTTTATTTAGCGAATCAGGAACAAATTTATCCTTGGGATCGGGGGACTAATTATGCTTGGCAATTAGGAAGAGAGGCAGCACAATTAATGCTCAATGAGGCAGGCTAAAAAAATTTTTCTTCTTTTTACTTTCCTTCTTCTCCTCCTGGGAGGGATTGGGTTGCATTTTTATCGTCTTAATTGGGGTAGTCCCTTTTTTTTCCATCCCGATGAACGCAATATTGCCGGGGGAATTAGTAATCTGCGTTGGCCTCGGCAGTGGAATCCTCATTTTTTTGCCTACGGCAGCTTTCCTTTGGCTTTGATTTATTCCCTAATTGTGGTTATTAAAAGCCTGCAGCACGGTTATTGGTTTAATATAGCCCGTTTTGAAGAGGCAATTTTGGTCGGTCGTTTTCTTTCCGCCCTTCTTTCGGTCCTGATCAGCTATCGTTTAGCGGAACTGGTAGCGAGGGAGGGGGCTTTATTTTCCCTTCCTGGGAAACGCCGTTTATTTTGGGTCTATTTTTTTCTCCTTTTATCTCTTTTTTTGCCGGGATTAATTCAATTTGCTCATTTTGCGACTTTTGAAATTTATCTCACTTTTTTCTATCTCCTTCTTTTTGAACGCAGTCTTAAGTTGCAGCGTTATTCTCCGATCAAAGATTTTTTCTATTTGGGTTTATTACTGGGATTAAGTGTGGCGATCAAAATTACAAGTTTAGTTTTTTTCTTCCCTTTATTAGTTTTACTCTTTTATGTTGCCTTTTTTAACCCGGCCCCCTTTAGCCAGAGGAGTGAAATTAAGTTGATTTGGCCGTCTCCGCAATTTTTTCTCCGTCTAGGGTTCTTTTTTTTAGGCTTTATTGTCGGGAGCCTTCCTTTTTATTTTTTTCTCTTACCCTGGACAGCGGGAACTCAGGGGATAAGGGAAGAATTTTGGCGTTCTTTGAATTATGAACGCGAGGTTGCCTTAGGAACTTTACCCGTTTTCTATACTGCTTCTTTCCTCCGTACCCGTCCGATTCTTTATCAGCTCTTACAGCTCTGGCCCTATTTATTAGGCCCCGCATTATGGCTCGTGATTATTTTGGCCGTTGCTTTTTCCCCGCTCTTCCTTTGGCGGGAAAGAAAAGAAAAGAATTTATGGCGCGGTAAAGGCGCATTTTTAATTTTCTTACTCGGAGGCTGGATTTTGCCTTATTTCCTTAGTCAAGCTTTTTTATGGGTCAAGTGGATTCGTTATCAGGTCCCCTTGTTACCTTTTCTTCTTTTATTGTTGGCTTTCCTTGTTTTTTCTTTTGAAGAAAAACAGTCCCGTTTTCAGAAGAAAACGACAGTGCTGGCGGGGATAGTTTTATTTTTAACTATTTTGAGCGGCTTATTTTTAAGCCGCCGTTACCGCAGCGATACCCGCCTTAGGGCCGCAGCGTGGGCCCAGAAGAATCTTTCCCCTCAAGCTCTAGTATTAAGTGAGGTTTGGGATTTAGGAATTATGCCTTTTAATGAGATTGGACCCGCGCAACGAATTACTTTGTTTAATTTTTATCAGCTTGACGGCAGTGTTTTTGGTAATTGCGGAAAATTTAAACAACCCCGCGGGTTAGAATTAGTAAAATTGAGTCGTCTCTTGTCCCAAGTAGATTATATTGTCTTGCCCAGTGAAAGAATTTGGTCAACACGGCTTCGTCTGCCCGATTGCTTCCCCAATGGAGCGCGTTTTTACGGTCAGCTTTTTCAGGGGAGCTTGGGTTTTGTACGGGTTTATCAAACGCCAACTGAAACTTGGCGTGAATGGCCTCTTTTCCCGCCGCCGGAAGAGACCTTTAATGTTTTTGATTACCCGACAGTCCAGATTTGGGCTAAAGTTAAAGACTTGAGTTTACAAGAATATGAGAGAATTTTAGCCGGGGAGAGAAAATAATGAAACGAATTTTGGTCAGCTTAACCTACTATCGTCCTCATATTAGTGGTTTGACAATTTATGTTCAACGCTTAGTTGAGGCTTGGGTCAAGCGCGGTTATAAAGTTACTCTTCTGACATCGCGTTTTAATTCGCATTTAGCGCGGGAAGAAAACTACCACGGAGTAAAGGTGGTTCGAGTCCCCGTGCAATGGCGTTTGAATAAAGGGGTTTTAATGTTAACCTATCCTTGGCAAGCGGCAAAACTTTTAGGGGAGCATGATTTTGTCCATCTTCACCTTCCTTCTTTAGAAGCCTTAATTTTGGCTTTACTGGCGCGTTTGAAGAGGAAGAAAGTTATTACGACCTATCATTGTGATCTGCAATTGCCGCGCTTTCCCGGAAGTCGTTTTTTGGATCAAGTAATCCGCTTGAGCCATTGCTTCACTTTGGCTTTAAGTAATGTTATTGTTGCCTATACCGAAGATTTTGCGCAGCATTCACAACTCTTGCCTCATTTCTATTCCAAAATCAAAGTAATTATTCCTCCGGTGATTATGCCGCTGGTGCAAAAAAAAGATCTTCAAGCTTGGCAGAAAAAAGTTGATTGGCCCGCGGGAACAGTTATTGGCATGGCCGCTCGTTTTGCTGAAGATAAAGGAATTGAGTATTTATTGAAGGCGATTCCTTTATTGCTTAAAAAATTTCCTGACTTAAAAATTGTTTTTGCCGGAGAATACCGTCAAGTTGTGGGGGAAAATCGTTATCGTGAACGGTTGCAGCCTTTATTAACCGCTTATCGCGACCATATAAAATTTTTTGGAATTTTGCCGCAAACAGAGATGCCTTTTTTTTATCATTCTTTAGATTGTTTAGTTGTGGCGAGCATAAATTCAACTGAATCTTTTGGTTTGGTTCAAGTTGAGGCTATGCTCTGCGGTACTCCGGTGGTGGCGACAAACTTACCCGGAGTGCGCCAGCCGATTCAGCTAACAGGAATGGGTGAGGTTGTCAAAATTGGAGATTCCCGTTCATTAGCCGCAGGAATTATTAAAGTTTTGACGCAGCGCAAAAAATATCTTCGTCCTCGCACTGAAATTGAGCAAATTTTTTCCTTAAGCAAGACTTTAGAGGGCTATGATCAGCTTTTTAATTGACAAAGAGTATAGTAATTATTAGCCCAAAGCGGCTTTCCTCCTTGGCAGTATTGCTCAATTTTTTCTTGGTAATAATTGGGACGGGTTTGACGCAAGAATCCTTTTTGATAGGGGCCGAAGATCAAGAAAAATGGCCGTCGTGAATGAGGGGAAAAAAGACTTTGGCGTAGAGGGAGGAAGACACGATTACTTAAGGTCGCCATCTCCGCGACTAAGAATGGTTCCAAATAAAAAATTGGTTTATCAGGAGGGAGGGTGGCGATTGTCTTTTGCGCCTCTTCTTGAGCCCTTAAGGGGATAATTGGAGCAAAAGGAAGGCCTTGCCCAAAACGATAGGGATGGAGGAGAAACCACTGATTAATTTTCGCGAGTCTTAATCTTCCCGGATAAAGTTTTAACGGATCCGTCAGCGCCCAACAAAAGAAGGTGAAAAAAAGAAGAAAAGGTAAAGATTTTGCGGGGCCTAAATAGAGGATGAAGTTGATAATCTTGCCGGCCAGGGAACTGAAAAGAATAAGAAGGAAAAAAAGAGCCGGCCAGAGGTGACGAACCCGTCCCGAGGGGGAAAAAAGAAGATACCAGAGCAAGAAAGCCGCACTAATGCCCCAAAGATAAAGAAAAACTGTTTTTTGCCAAGAAGAAAAAGAAGAACGAATAAGGGGGAGAAAGATAAAAAAGAGCCAGCCCCAAAGAGGAAGGCGGAATCCAATTTCGCGCCAAAAATTCAGTTTAGCCGGGATTTGTTGAATAATTATCTTTGGTCTTGCTAGGCGATCGAGGCCGCTGGCGGGGAAAAAGAATAAAGATTGGTCTTGGGCGGCAGCTTTTAGTCCTTCGCCGCCAAAAAGTGTAAAAAGGGTTAATTCGCGGTAAAGAAACCAGCTTAAAATCAGCCCTAGAGTTGTCAAAAATAATAAGGAAAAAGGAAGCTTTTCTTTTGATTTTTTGAGGATGCTGATTAATTCAGCGGGCAAGAAGAAAATAAAAGCAACGGCGGTAATGTTTTTTGTCAGAATCGCTGCTGCACTAAATATTCCTGCCAGAATCGTAAGCTCGTAAATCTTTTTGGCCCGGGCATAAAAATAAAGTAAAAGGGCGCTTAAAAGGTAGAGTGTGGCCCAATTTTCGGCAAAACTATCGGCAACAAAATTGACCCAAAAAGAAGGATAAAGCCAGAACCAAAGAGCGAAGAAAAGCAGACCCCATTTTCCCGCGAGAAAAAAACTCAGGATTAAGGCGAGAAAGAGGAGGAGAGCAAAGCTCAATAATGGTCCCAAGCGAGAAACCCAAAAAGAAAAACCGAAAAAGTGAATCAAAAGTCCTTCGACTAAAGAATAACCGGGGCCAACAGTGATGGCGGCGGGAAAATAAGAAAAACCTTTTTCATCTTGCAGGCTCCAGCGTTGATAAATACTTTTTCCTGCACCATAGCCTGGTTTTTGATTGGTGTTAATGAAGGAGGCGTAAATTCCCTTTTCGCCCCAATTGCGCGCTAGGCCTAAAATCCAGCCGCTGTCATGCTCCCAACCGCTTTCTTGCAGAAGAGGGAGGAGGCGCCAGCTCAAGGCGAAAAAATAGAGTATTAAAAAAAGAATTAATCCGCTTTTCTTGCTCCAGGCAAGTCTAAGGAAGGACATCTTCTAACAATTCTGGAAGTGAAACCTCTTCTTTTTTGGCAAAAATCATAACCTTGGGGTGATCATAAACAGTAAAAAATTCATCAGCATTGTCGTCATTAAGTTCCCAGAGTCCCCAGCGAGGATAGGAAGTAAATTCGGCAATTTTTTCCCAACCTAATTGGCCGCTGAACAGTAGAGGATAGAATTTACTCATTATTGGGAAATATTGTGGAAGACGGCCAATTGAGGCATAGGCACGCTTGCTGGAAATAATTAAATAATCAGCTTGTTGCAAAATTTCTTGCAAATTCTTAATTTTTTCTTCGTTATCGGGGTTATATACTTCCAGGGTCAGGAGGCGGTAGGAACGCGCGCGGGCCTGTAATTGAGGACTGTAGACCGGCAAAGGATCATCCCAATGTTCAACCGCCAAAGTACTTTCTGCGGGGAGATGCTGGTAAATCCATTGACTGGCTTGGATGCGGGAGTGAGGACGGCGGTAAATGGAGGTAAATCCTAGTGCATAAAGGAAAATGCCACCACTAAAAAGAAAAAGTATCAGTAGCCCCCAGATTTGTTGTTGACGGGAGAAGATGGAAAGTAATTTAAAGAGATGGTTAGCAGAGATAGCCGCAAACAGAGGAAGGAAAATGAGGGCTGGGAGAAAGTAGCGGATTGCTTTAACAAAGGAAAAACCTTGGTAAAAGAAAAGAAAGGCAATCCAGGAAATAAGAAGTAAAGAAAAAATATTTTTCCCTTTGATCAAGTTTTTGCTTTCTAGAATCAACCCGCTGAGGCTGAGGATAAAGAGAGGCAGGCCCAAGGCCCAAAGAGCAATATTTTTCAAAGGAAAGATAAGAGGACGGGTGAGGAGCCATTGATAAGACGGAGGAAAGAGGAATTTGCCTTGTTGAGCATCATATTGCATTTTTAAGGCTTGAAGAAAATCAGGGCGCAGGCGGAGGTCTAACCAGTGGGGGTTTTGAAAAATGTGCGGGTTAAAAAAGCGAAAGACAAGGTAGGTTAGCAAAACCAGGAAAGCAAAATTAGTGGACGCTCCAATTATTTTACGAATATTTAGGGAGCGGAAATTAAAATATTTTTCTTGTTCTAAGAAAAGGGCTAAAGCAATCCAAGGAGCCAGATATAAAGCACTTAATTTACAGGCGAGTGCAAGTCCCCAATTTAGAGCGAGTAAGAAAAAGATCACAATTTTTGTTTTTGTTGAAAGTTTGCGTTGGGTTAAAAAGCCAAGGAGGAGGAAGATGATGCTAATAAAAAAAAGAAGAAAGCTTTCCGCGGTCCAAAAATGAGCCTGCTGGATGAGGATTACAGTATGTGCGGCAAAAAAAAGAGTAAATAGAGCAGTGAGAGGGGAATAAAAAAAGAATGCAATTAGAGCCAAGATGATTAAAGTGGCGGTGCTAAAAAGAGCCGACCAATGGCGGCCATTTAGAGTTAACTGTTTATAGTTGTCCTGTTGACGCCAAGAGGACCAAAATTTATTTAAGAGAAGAGGAAATTCACCGTAGATATAGTTGGAGAAACCCCGGTTATAAGGGGAGAGGGTTGATTCTTGCGGATTCCAGAATAATTTTCCTGGGGGGGGGATTTTTAAGGAAGCCGCGGCCATGGTAATAAAGCGTTCGTCAGGATGAAGGTGAGCTCCTTGATCCCAATTTGCTCCTTGCCAGCGCCAATAAAAACCAGCTGAGGTAGCCAGAAGAGCGAAAAAGAAAAAAAAGAATGAACGACGCGAAAATTTGTAGGACATTATTTTTTTTGGCAATGAAAGAATAAGGCGGCCCCTTCCTTAACCGGCCGGTTAAGAAGATAGAAAAAAGGTCGGCGCCAAAGGGTACGGTTGAGTCGAGGGCAGATGAGCCAACGACGGAAAAGAGTTTTGTTTAATAAACAGGGGAAAGAAAGGTAATAGAGAAGATCTAAAAATTGGATTGTCGTTTGATCTAAATAGGGGATTATTTTTAAAATTTTTAGGTTATTCTTGGAAAAAAACTTCTTCCATTCTTCGGCATCATAAGTATGGTAGTGATGGGAATGCCAATTAAAAAAGCGGGTGTAAAGAGGCCCGAAGAGACGGCGACCGAGAAGCCATTGGTTAAAATTATTGGAAATAACAGTAAAAAAGGCTTCCCCGCCGGGTTTAAGAACCCGATTTATTTCTCCCAAAGCCCGTTCCAGCTCAAAAATATGTTCCAGAACACAATTGCTGATAATGGTTTGAAAATATTGATCAGGGAAGGGAATTTGCAGGGCTGAAGCGCAAATTGTTTGTTCATAAATCCCCCTTTTTTTAGCCTCTTGGAGATCATTTAATAGGGGATCAAGCCCTACGGTTAAAGGCTGATCAAAGGTTATGGCGGCAAAAGAGCCGTCGCCGCAGCCAAGGTCAAGAATGGGCTCTTTTAATTGGAATTGTTGAAAGATTTCAGCTTCCTTAGCCCGAATTAAAGCACGCGGCGGAGGAACTTGAGCCAAAAATTCATCAATTAATTCTTTTAATTCTTTGGCCATAGCTTCATTTTAACAAAATTTTCTTTCCCGCGGCGGGAGTGGTATAATATCCTCCGTTAAGAAAT
>JALUVT010000050.1 GCA_027020325.1 bacterium | reverse complement strand
CAATAGGAGCGGTGCTCTAAAAGGTAATCGAGATGGTCAAGAATTTCGGGAGTAATATTGCCATTATCTATTTCCAAACAGCGGAAACCAAGGGGGCGAATATCTTCTTCGTAAACTTTATAAGAATTAATCACCAAAGGTTTGCGAAAAAAGAAAGTTTCCACTACTTGATTGCCAAAACCTTCTACTTCGGATAAGAAAAAAATCAAATCCGCCATTTCATAGGTCAAAAAAAGAGGATAAATAGTTTCGCCTTTTTCTTGTCCATAGTGATAGGCAAGTTTTGAAGCCAGAAAGGTCGTCGGAACGCGATATTTTTTCACTGTTGCTTCTACTTTTTGAAGAAAGTTGCCCGGTTCATCCCCGGCGGCTCCAGTAATCAAAACCTGAACGGGGTGTTTCTTAAAACGGCGCAGATAAGCCGCCAAAATTATTCCGCGGTCAACCCTTTTTCGCCGCACAATTCGGGAAGGTTGGAGAATAACCAGATTTTGCGGCAAGAGAAAATTGCGGGCAAAATACTGTTTTTTCTCCTCCGTCAAATCTAGTTGATAATTAAAATCAAAAAAATCCGGAATAATAGCGGCTTTAATTTTTTTGCGTCGCCAAAGACTGCGCTGACTAAGACTGTTAATCACCAGATGGCGCAATAAAGGAGAAAGGGGAGGAAAATATTGTTGCAAAAATTCTTTAAGCGGAGTACGGAGATAGCGCCCTCGTTCCCACCAAAAATCACAGTGCCGCGCCAAAATTCTAATTTCTTCTCCCTGCAAAAGTTGATCCAATGCCCAGCCCGCTGGGTAATTCATCGCAATACTCAGCAAGTTACTGCCAAACAACATTTCTATTTTTTCTTTTTTAATAATTTCTCTTAATTGACGAAGAATTTTTTTCCCCAAAGCAAAAATCATTGCCCTTAATTCCTGTTCTGAGCTCTGGGGATAAAGCGAGGCTAAATAGAGCTGGTGAATTTGCGGGTGATGATGGTAGAGCAGAGGAATTTGGTAACCCGGGCTTTGGTCGCTAATTTTTCCCGCAATCAAAATCACTTCATGTCCCAATAAAGCAAAACCTTTTTTCAGCCAGCGATCAGTTAACCCTACTCCATCCAATCCCCCGTAATGATAGCTCAGAAAACCAATCTTCATCTTTTTTTTGTCGATTGCGGAGAAGGGTATTTAGTAATTAAATCAATCTTAGAATTAGGAAGAATGTGAATTGTTCCATCTTTTTCGATTAAAATTGTTGTCCGTAAATTTAATTCCTTTACCTCCCCCTGAACACTTCCAATTTTAACCTGATCCCCAACATTAAAACGGTTTTCAAGGAGGATAAAAAAACCAGTTACAATATCTTTAACTAAACTTTGGGATCCAAACCCAATTGCCAAGCCAATAATTCCAGCCCCAGCAAGAAAAGGACGAATATCAATTTGCCATTGAGACAAAATAATTAGACCACTGCTTAATAATAAAAAGGTGTTAATTAAACTACGACTAATACTGCTTAAAGTATAAGCCCGAGCTTCAAGACGAGAAATAGTGGTCGGATCACCATCTTCAATTTTAGTTAACAGTCTAGAAATTAGCTGAAAAAGGAAAGTCCGCAAAAGAAAGGTGCCCCCGAGGATTAATAAAGTCCACCCTAAACGAGGAAGAAAAAAAGGAATCAATTTTTCTTTGATAACGAGGAGAATTACATCTCCCATCTTAATCTTAATTGGCCGCAGCGGCCTGACGGTTCAAAGCCTTGGTCAAGCGTGATTTCAAACGCGCCGCTTTATTGGGGTGAATCACATGTTTTTTGGCCGCTAAATCTAAATAGCGGTAGGCCGTGGCTAAAAGCTGCCGTGCCTGGTCAAATTGCTTGTTAAGTAAAGCCTGGCGCACGGCTTTCAGGGCGCGTTTATATTTTCTTTTGCTTCGCAAATTAAAAATACGCTTGCGGGTTGAACTGCGTAAGGCCTTGGCGGCGGATTTAGTATTAGGCATTTTTTACTTTACCTTCAGCGATGGACAGTATACCATTAAATAAGGTAATATTCAACATTGTGTGGCCGAAAAAAATTAAAAACAGCCTCAGCAACGGGGCGCAGTTGATCTTTCAAGAACAAAGAACAATCCTTTCCGGAGCCTTGGTCATTGGCCTAATGTCGTTTCTTTCGGCGCTCCTCGGTTTAGTCCGCAAGCGTCTTTATGCCGGGATTTTAGCCACTGGATTGGAATATGACGCTCTGGTGGCCGCTTTTAAGATTCCCGACCTTATTTTTCAAATTTTTATTGCCGGAACTCTCAACGCCGCTTTTATTCCCCTCTTTTCCCGTTATATTAGAAAAGATAAGGCAGTTAATGCCTGGCGTTTTGCCAGTACCATTTTGAATTGGGCTTTAATCTTGCTTTTAAGCACAACTATTCTCGTCTTTTTCCTCGCTCCGCTCTTGGTCCGTTTCCTTGTCCCCGGTTTTGCTGTTGAACAACAAGAACTCGTGGTTAAACTAATGCGCATTTTACTTTTGGCACCGCTTTTTTTGGGATTAAGTGCTTTTGTCGGCGGAGTAATTCAATCTTTCCGCCGCTTTTTTCTGCCTTTTTTTTCCCCGGTTGCCTATAATTTAGGCGCGATTGCGGGAATTCTTTTTTTCTACCCGCTGGGAGGAATTGAAGGAATGGCCTGGGGGGTAGTCTTAGGAGCCCTGCTCCATCTTTTAATTCAATTACCCCTTTTGCGTCATCTTGGCTTTCGCTGGTATTTTTCTTGGCGCGGTCTGGGTCAGTCCCTGCGTGAATTCAGCCGTCTTGCCTTAGCCCGCAGCCTTTGGGGGCTTTTTTTTCAATTACGGGAACTGGTTTTGGTCCATTTAGCCTCCTATATTGGAATCGGAGCCATTAGTATTCTTGATTATGGAGTTTCGCTGGTCCGTTTTCCCATTGTTATTCTTGCCGCTTCAATCGCCCAAGCCAGCCTCCCTTCTCTTTCCGCAGCCGCGGATCAGGAAGA
>JALUVT010000049.1 GCA_027020325.1 bacterium | reverse complement strand
ACAGCAACCCAATGCCAAGGCTTTAATCCTGATCTTGATCAATGTAAGCGTCCGGTCGAAGGCTCTTGTTCGGCGGCCGGTTATGCTGGTTGTGATGCCAGCAATCCTTGTCTTAATTTAGAAGATTGCGAAATTGAGAAAAAATACTGTTCATTTCCCCTCCCCGCCATTGGCTCTTATAACACCGAAGATGGAACTAATAGTAGTTATGGCCGCAACTGTAAAGTTTATGAATGGACGGAACGAGAAAATATCTACACTGTTGAATACATGAGCAATGCAGTAACAATTGATTTGGAAGTAAAAAATCTTAGTAATCATCCTGTCCCGGCACGGGAATTCAATTGGGATTATTTTGGAGGGCGCGATAATTTTGATCCTGATAATTTTGACCCCGATAATCTCCCCCCAGAAATTGATCCGCAAAGCTTTCTCACTGTCTCGGTCACGCTGCCTAATTTCTTGGATTATTATGACTATGAAATCATCTACAATGACAGCGAGAAAACCAATCCCAATTTTGACGAAAGTCTTAATCCCCAACTTCTCAAAAAAGTTCTTCCTACGCAAGACGATCAAGCCCAGGGGCAAGAACGAAAATTAAAATGGTATTTCTCTCCTCTCCCCAGTTATCAAAATGCCAAGAACGGCAACTGGAAATTTACGATTCGCCTTACAGTTGTTCCCTCGTTAATTGACGCCGCGGGCAACTATCATTTCCAAGACTATACTATTCGTAGTCTCAGCGAATTAGATTATTTTACCAACAAATTACCGAGCGATGACCGCTTGGTAAACCTCCAATTTACAACTTCGTGGGGGGAGACGCAAAGCGTCGAATTACTCTCTTTCTGGATTGGGAAAGGGGTGCTTTCAACAACTTCCCCCCCTTGTGCCTATGATACTCCCTGTTATACTGATCCTGAAGCGCTGCCCTTTGGCTGGCCCAATTTGGGAACTGTTTCCCAAGACTGGGGCGGGATTAATGACATCAATTTAGACCCCAATGTTACCTGGAGTAATCCTTATGCTGATATTTATGGTCCCCGTTTTGCCGCCGAAGGAAAAGACGGCCTTTATCTGCAATGTAATGCCGATAGTGAAAATCCGCTCTGGTATCATACAGGAATTGATATTATCCCCCGCAGCAGCGAGGCTTGGAGTCCGGCGGTTTTTTCCACTATGGCCGGTTATGTAATTAAAGTTGTTGATCCCGGCCCCGATCCTCTTTATCCCGGCCGGGGTGCCTATATTGAAATTGCCAGCACCATTGATGATGACTGGCAGCCCAATTTTATCACCCGCTATGCTAATCTGGCGCCGGGTTCAATTCGCGTCCGCGAAGGGGAATATGTTCCGCGGCATAAATTACTGGCCTTGATGGGAGACAGCGGCACTCCAGGCTATCTCCATCTTCACTACACAATTCGTGAAGGCAATCATTTACAATCGCCTTATAACGCTGACATTCCCGACAATAATGTCGGCCTTTGGCATTATCAAGATGCGGACTCGGCAATTGATCCTCCTTTTAAGAGCGATATTGAGTGGAGTGAGATTGATGATATTGCTCCTCCCTATGAGGCCGATTCTTGTGCTGACAATCCTTATCATTGTTATGTCGGAGATCCAAAAAATCTAGTCGCTCCTCCGGCGCCGGAAAAAGTATTTGGTAGTTGTCGCGGAACCAATCCGCCCCGTTTCTTCTGTACCATTCGCCGTAAAGATGATGAATTACGCAGTTGCTATTACAGCAACCCCTAAAGTAAACTAAAATTTATGAAAAAAAAGAAGTTTTTTTTCCTTACTGCCTTATTTTTTGCTGTTATTTTAACTATTGCCGCCGGATTCTATTACCAAAAACAACGGGAAGAGCAAGCACAAACTCAAAAAGGAGAATTGGCTTCCCCTTTTCTCGATCAACAGTATCCTTTTGTCAACCACCAAAATAAAAAATTAAAGTTTATTGAAGATCTAAAAACTCTTCCTCAAGAAAGTACAATTTATGATTACCAAACTTTAACCCCTCCTCTTTTAACCGATCCCCAAGGAATTGAAAAACTAAAAGAAAAACTTGAGTTGCAACAAGCGCGGCAAATTGCGAGTGGCGAAAGTATTTTTTGGTATGGGACCGATCGCTACCTCAGCTTTCAGCAGGATAATAACCGTTTAACCTATTCTCGAAACCTGCTCGGGGAAAAACTTTTACCGCAAAAGGGAAATTGTTCCTCCCCGCAACAAGTCCAAAGTTGGGCCGAACAATTTCTAAAACAATACCAATTTATTAATGGCAATCCGCAATGGGAAATCCAAAACCAGCTAATGGAAATTACGCCCCTTGGTTTAGCCCGGACCGACAAAACAAAATGCCAAGCCTTTCAACTAACTTATCGCTATCAAATTGCTAAGCAATATCCCTTGCTTCAACCACAAGAGAATAGTCTACGCATTATTTTTGAAAAAAATAAACAAAGCGGCGAAATTATTGGCTTTAACTGGCTTAATCTTCAGTACACGCCCTATCTTAATAAACTCAGCTTAAAAAGCATTAATGAAATTAAAGAAGCCTTAAAAGAAGAAAAAAAGGCAATTTATTTCACTCGTTCTTGCCCTTCCGCTTCCGCCTCTTCTATAATTAAATTGAGTGCGCCGCAACTTGTTTTCTGGCCGAATCAAACTTTAAAGCAGATGCAACCCGTCTTCCAATTACAAGAAATAGATGCGGAACAAAAATGCAGCAATACTATTTTATTGCGCGCGTTGAAGGAAAACTATTACCGGGAATAAGATGCAAAAAAATAAAACAGTCTTAAAATTGCTCATTTTAACTTTTATTTTGGGCTTAGTCAGCTTTTTAGCTAGCCAAATAAAAACTTCTCCCTTAATTTATTCCCCCTCTCTAAAAGCACAAACAACTCCGGCCAAGGGTGTTAATATTTGGTATTTGGGATTACTAAATCCCGAAGAAATAAAAACAATATTAAAGGAAGCATTAAGTT
>JALUVT010000048.1 GCA_027020325.1 bacterium | reverse complement strand
CTAAAATATTACGATGAAAATTGATCCACCTTTCCCAATCATTCTCCCCAAAGGGATCTTCTAAAAGACGCAGAGGATATTTTTTGACCAGATCTTGGTAGTATTGACTTTGATCTTCAACTGCAAGTTGGGCTCCCGCGGCGTCAATTCCAAGGAGAAAATCAACCCCGGGCTTGGCGCGGGTTTTAATTCCGGCCTCAATTAACAGCTCCAGTCCTTGTTCAATTGAATTTAGTGAAGGAGCAAATCCTCCTTCTTCCCCATAATTGGTATTTAAATTTTTCCCCTGTAATAGTTGCCGAAGATAGAAAAAAGCCTCGGCGCCAATACGCAGTTTTTCCCAAAAGTTATTGCCAATTGTTCCTTGGGGGACAAACCAAAATTCTTGAATCGGAACCGAATTTTGGGCATGTTTTCCCCCTTCGAGCATGTTAAAAATCGGCAGAGGCAGTTGGTAGGGATAATTGGTTACCCCAACCTCAAAGTCCCCTTCTTCAACAATAAGGTCGTTGAAATAACTGTTGAGGTGGTGGAAGAGATGCTTTTTGGCATTAAAAGCTCCGGCTTTGGCCACGGCAATAGAAACAGGCAAAATCGCGTTAACGCCGAGGTGAGCCTTGTTGGGTGTTCCGTCAAGATCAATTAATTTACGGTCAATTAAGCCTTGTTCAATGGGATTGGTTCCTTTGATTTCCGGACGGACAACTTCGTTAATTTTTTCAACCGCATTTTTCATTTCCCGCCCTTGAAAGCGCGCAAAATCTTTATCCGTTACTTCAGTGGCCTCGCGGCTGCCGCGGCTAATTCCCGCCGGAGCTGATCCGACAAAAACTTTTTCGTTTTCCAAGATAACTTTAACCTCGACCGCTGGTTCTCCGGCGGAATTAAGAATTTGGCGTGCTTTAACTTCACGAATAATCGCCATTTTGAATTGTTAAGTATTGTGGTGAGGAAAATTTTAAGCCGCGGGAGCGGGATTTTTTTGCGCCTGCCGCTTAAAAAATTCCTCCACTTCTTCAACGACCTGTTTCGGGGTGTAGGCGGATTTGATTAAATAGGCTTCCGCGCCCAAGTCAAAAGCCTCTTTGATCAGGGAGTCCTGCCCCAAATTGGTCAAGAGGATGACGGGGATATTCTTAGTTTCGGGTTTGGTTTTCAAGGTTCGCAGGACATCGAGCCCGTTGACTTCGGGGAGCATGATATCGAGTAAGATTAAAGACCATTGACGCTGGGAAGATTTGAGGAGGCCTTCGGACCCATCTTCAGCTGTTTCAACAACAAAACCCGCTTTTTTTAACTGGCGTTCGTAAAGTTCTTTAATGAAAAGATCATCTTCAATAATTAAAATACTTTCCGCGCGTTGCGGGATGACTTGGTTTGCTGCTTCTTCTCCGTTCATTTTGCCCTTGAAAGTAGTTGCTGATTTAATTTCTTTTCTACCATAAGTTCCTCGGCCGCGGCAACTATTTGGCGTGTTTTTTCTATTACATCGGGATTAACCGACAAAGAAGAAATACCCCATTCGACCAATTTGGCCGCTAATTCAGGATAAAGACTCGGAGCCTGGCCGCAAATTGAGCAGAGAATCCCGTGTTCGCGGCATTTGGTCACCGTGTGTTCCAAGGCCCAAAGAACCGCGGGATTAAGCTCATTAAAGGTGTGGCTGAGTTGAGGATTATCGCGGTCCGCGCCCAAGATTAACTGAGTCAAATCATTGGAACCAATTGAAACTCCGTCAATACCGACGCCGATAAATTGGTCGATGAGGATGACCGTTGAAGGGACTTCAACCATAATAAAAAGTTTAAAAGTAGGACTACGGTGAAGGCCAAAATTGGAAAGAATTTTTTTGATTGCGATTAATTCTTCCACTGTACGGACAAAAGGAATCATCAACCAGAGATTTTTATAATAATGGCGCGTGCGTTTGATCGCTTTTAATTCAAGTTCAAAGACTTCGGGTTGCTGCAGGTAGCGCAAGGCTCCCCGCATCCCAAGCATGGGGTTGGCTTCTTGCGGTTCAAATTTTTCTCCTCCCTTGAGATGACGGTATTCATTGGTCTTAAAATCCGTGCTGCGGTAAATCACCGGACGGGGATGAAAAGCCCGGGCAAAAGTCATCAGTCCTTGATAAAGCTGGTCAATAAAAACCTCCTCTTTTTTTTGTTGAATTAAATAACGGGGATGCTGGCCAATTTCCGCGATCATAAATTCGGCCCGCAGCAGGCCAACACCGTCAACATTGCGGGCGGCAATTTCTTCGGCCCGGTCGGGCTCGCCAAGGTTAACATAAATTTTGGTTGCTGTTTTCGTTTCTGTTGCGGAAGAACCTGTAGTGGTAGTGCGGGGAGAAACGCTTTCCTGCTGTTGTTTTAATTGCGCGACAATATTTCCGGCATAAATTTTGCCTGTCTTGCCGTCAACGGTAACAATTTCACCCGGTTTAAAAGTTTGCGTTCCGACTTCGGTTCCCACAACACAGGGAATGCCGAGTTCACGGGAGACAATTGCCGCATGGCAGGTCATTCCCCCTTCATCAGTAATAATCGCCGCGGTTTTTTTCATTGCCGGGACCCAGTCCGGGCTGGTCATGCGGGTAACAAGAATATCCCCTTCCTTGACCCGGCCGATATCTTTAACTTCGTTGATTATTTTTACCGCGCCGCTGGCGAGGCCGGGGCTGGCGCCTAATCCTTGCAAAAGAAGCTCGAATTCATTTTCCTCTTCGGGTGGCGCAAATTGTTCCACTTTTTCTTGAGGATAGACCTGAGTTAAATCCAAAGTAGTGATGGGACGGGTTTGAACGAGATAAACCTGACCTTCTTCAACCGCCCATTCAATATCTTGGGGAAATTGATAGTGTTTTTCTAGGGCGCGGGCGAGTTCGGCGACCCGCATAATCAATTCATCGGGTAATTTTTGTTTTTCTTGCCATGCGGGAGAGACCGGGACCTCGCCTTCGCGGCTGATCATTGTTTGTTGGCGCACAATTTTTTTCTTG
>JALUVT010000047.1 GCA_027020325.1 bacterium | reverse complement strand
AAGCTTCTCTTCTTCTAATAAATTCAACCCCAAAACTTGATCCATCTTTCCCGCCAAATAATATAACGCCTGAGGACTTAAATCTTTTTCTCTGACTAACTTCCAAAAAAAGGCCAAGGCGCCGGGGACATCCAAATCATTAGCCCAAAATTGTTTTAATTTTTTTTCTCCTTCTTTAACTTCGACAACTTCTTTTTCTTTCAAACTCCGCTCTTTAGCCGCTAAAGCCGCCAATCTTTCTTTCAACTTCAACCGCCCCTGCCGCGCGGCCCTTAAAGCCTCCCAAGTAAAATTAAGTGGGGAACGATAATGAGCCGTAAAGTAAAAATAGCGTAAATCGAGGGGGCTAAAGCCACGCTCCTCTAAATCATGCAAGGTATAGGCATTGCCTTGACTTTTCCCCATCCGACCCCCATCAACCTGTAAAAAAGCTCCATGAACCCAATAACGAACAAAAGGAGCTTTTCCCGTTGCCGCCTGAGCTTGGGCAATTTCATTAGGGTGGTGAATATTTTTTAAATCTTCGCCTCCTAAATGAAGGTCAAATTGCTCTCCCAAATAACGCATGCTCATTGCCGAACATTCAATATGCCAGCCCGGGAAACCCTTGCCCCAGGGAGAATCCCATTCCATTTCTCTTTTCACATCAGTAGGGCTGAATTTCCAAAGAGCAAAATCACGCGGATCTTTTTTTTGCGGGTTAAATTCAACCCGTGCCCCCTTACGGCGTTGCTGCAGTGGAGAAAGTTCTCCATAATGAAATCCAGCTTTTTCATAAGCCTGAACATCAAAATAAATTCCGTCATCAATGCGATAAGTAAAGCCCTTTTCTTCCAACTGTTTCACTAGGGCAATCTGTTCCTCAATATGATCAGTTGCTTTAACTAGAAGACGGGGCGGGATAAAATTTAGTTTTCCAAGGCCCTCGATAAAATCTTCGGTATAATAAGCAGCAATTTCCCAAACTGATTTTCCTTCCCGTCGGGCCCCTTTTTCAATTCGATCTTCCCCTTGATCCGCGTCCCCGAGATTATCACCGGTTAAATGTCCAACATCAGTAATATTCATAATGTAATCAACTTGATAGCCCCAATAATCCAAAACTCGACGCAAAACATCGGCCAGAACATAGGTCCGCCAATTACCAATATGCACATAATCATAAACTGTGGGCCCGCAGGTGTACATCCGTACCTGCGGCGGCGAAAGAGGTCGGAATAATTCTTTTTTTTGTGTCAGGGTATTAAATAAATAAAGTCTTTCTTTCACTTTATGGTAATTAATAATCAACCCTCCCCTCCAGAGCCCGAGTTAAAGTAAGCTGATCGGCATATTCCAGTTCTCCTCCCGTGGGCAACCCTCGGGCCAGACGCGTAATACGCCAGTGCTGCTGCCAAGATTCAGCCCACTGTTTAAGCTGCTCTTTTAAGTACATTGCCGTTGCCTCTCCCTCTAGGGAAGGATTAGTTGCTAAAATTATCTCCTGAATTGCACTGTTTTTCAATAATCTTTCTTTCAACTCACTAATTCTTAGTTCCCGCGGTGTAATTCCGGCCATTGGATTAATAACTCCTCCCAAAATATGATAGCGACCACGATAGCGCCCAGTTTTTTCAATCGCCAAAGCATCAAGCGGTTCCTCTACAATACAAAGTAATTCATTTGCCCGTTGCGGATCGCGACAAATAACACAAGGATCTTGGGCAGCAACATTGAAACAAGTTTGACAGATTACGGTCTCTTTTTTGAGCCGTTCCAGAGCTCGGGCCAAATCAAAGCTTAATTCAGGAGGAGCTTTGAGGAGAAAATAAACCAAACGTTCAGCGGTTTTGGGCCCAATCGTCGGTAATTTACGAAATTCCTGAATAAGATCAGCGACGGCCTTAATCTGCTTCATCTTTTTACAACTTAAATCCCGCTTGCATCATGCGTTGCGCACTCTGTTGCTGAACTTTCTTTAAGGCTTGGTTAAGGATTTTACGCAAATCTTTCCGCCTTTCGCCATCAACAACAACTTCCTCGATTTGTAAATCACCGCGTACTGTTACTTTAATCCCTTCACCCTCGACCGTAACTCTCTCTTTTTTTAATTGACGCTGTAAATTAAACAAATCTTTTAACATTCCCGCTGACGGGCCTAGTTTTTTTAGATTACGGAATGAATTAAACATTGTTCTAATTTTCTATTTCACCTCCTAAAATTTCTTGTGTAATTCTAATTAAATCGGCTTCACTCAATTCTTGATCCTTTACAACCATTTCCTGATTCGGCAACGCCCTAGAAACACTTACTGGAGCCGCTTTCGGCAGAACAGGTGGAGTCTGTTCTACCGGCTTTTCCAAAAGATAACAGTTTATTCTAACATTCTTTCCCAAAACCTCACTCGCAACCTTTTCAACTAAACGGCGATTTTTATCCTCGGCGATCCGTTCTTTATGAAATTTATAGAAAAAACCAAGGTGCAAAACTTCTCCTTCGATTCTCTCTAAACGACAGGCTTTTAATAACGCATGAAGGGAATGGTTATAGGGCTTAATTTTAATCATAATTTCTTCCCAAAGATCATCACTGTTTAAGCTTTTTCTCCTAATTTTTTGCGAATCTTTACCTGAAGAAGATGGTGGGGAAGGAGAATTTTTCGGTACCCTTAAAATTTTTCCTAGCTCTTGCTTCTTTGCTCCTCCATTAGAAAATTGACCTGATAACGAAGAATCTCTCCCGCTTCGCATTTCCAATAGGAAATGCCATAAAGCTAATTCAAGGGGCAATTGACTAATTACGGCTTGTGCGGTTTCTCGCGCTGCCTGTTGTAAATAAAAAGAAAGCCGCACCCAAAATCTTATCATCCCTAAATCTTTTTTCCCTTTTCTTAAATTTTCTTGTAAACGATTGCGGATTAACTTTAATAATAAATTGATTAAAAAGGGAATATCCTTCCCTTCTTCTGCTAACTGATTAATAATCAGCAATGATTTTTCTAAATTCCCTTCTTGTAAAAATTGCAAAATTTTTTCCCCTT
>JALUVT010000046.1 GCA_027020325.1 bacterium | reverse complement strand
AAGTCTGACCCTGATATTTCTTTTCAATGTCCGCTAATGAAGTTGTAGTTAAAACCGCATAAATACTCATCAGGTTACTGATACCGGGTTTTTCTGAAGGGTTAAAACGAATTTCTTGCCCCGAATCAGTTACCGCGTGCAGAATTTTATCCCGGATAGCTTCGGGTGAGTCCAAAAGATAAAGTGAAGCCTCAGGATTGGGATCAGATTTGCTCATTTTAGCGCGTGGATTCTGCAAACTCATAATCCGAGCTCCCAAGGGAGGCAATTGAGCTTGAGGAAGCGTAAAAATTTCCCCGTAGCGTTTATTAAAACGCTGGGCAATGTCACGGGTAATTTCTAAATGTTGGCGCTGATCCTCCCCCACGGGAACCTGATCCGTTTGGTAAAGAAGAATATCCGCAGCCATTAAAACCGGGTAATTAAAAAGTCCGGTCGAAACAATTTCTTTCTGTTTCGCTGATTTTTCTTTAAATTGAGTCATCCGTTTAAGCCAGCCGACCGGAGTAAAACAATCAAGAATCCAGGCCAATTGGGCGTGATCGTGATTCTGCGACTGGATGAAAATAAAGCTTTTTTGTGGATCAACACCGCAGGCTAAATAGAGGGCCGCTACTTGATAAATTTTTTCTTTTAATTTTTGCGGCTCTTGGGGGACGGTAATTGCGTGAAGATCAACAACACAGAAAAAATTAAGTTTTTCTTCCTGCTCCGCAACCCAATGGCGAATAGCACCAATATAATTACCCAAATGAAGGTTGCCACTGGGCGCAACACCGGAAAAAACAATTGTCTGATTTTTTTTCTGCGGCGGCATTCAATCTATTATAACAAAAACCAATCTTTAAATTGATTCTATAACTTCCGCAAAACAAACCTTTCTGTTTTAGGATTAAGGTTTGATATTTAAATTTTTTGTGGATTAACGCTGGTTAAAATCAATTAACCTTTCTTTTGAGCTTTGGACTCTGATGGTTGGCAATTTTATTTTTGACATAGTTTCGTCCTTGTTCTTGTGATTTTACCGCTGAAGCATAAAGAGTTATAGCTTCCGCAAAACAAAATTTTCTATTTTAAGATTTAGATTTAATATTTAAATTTTCTGTGGATTACCGTGTAAATTAGTTGAACGGGTTTAATCATTACCGATACAGATCGATACAGGATACAAAAAAATTCAGTAAATTTGTTTTGCCCTGACTATAAAATCCTATCCGCCTCTTTCCTTAACAAAGGATGATTGTAAATGAAACGCCTAATAGTATAAAAAGCAGTTTGCCAAGCTGTTCCCCCTCCCAACCAACGCGGTCCATCTTTACGCGCAACCGGATCGGGACGGGGCAGAGAAAGTACTTCTTTAAGGAGAGAAGGTAAAGCATGAATAGAAGGCAAAAGTTGCTGACTGAGAGCATCTTCAAGAATCATTACTTTAAGAACAGCCCTGGCTTCGGTTAGAGTATAATACCTCTCTTGTTTCTCCGTTTCCGCCGGTTTTTCTGCTCCACTTGTTGCCGCAGACTCCTTGGGTGGGCTTACTTCGGCCGACCCCTCTGCGGGAAGCGTTTCAACCGTCTCTGCCGAGGGGCTTTCCTGATCCGATTTCTTTGCCGCAACTCTTTCCGCAGAATCTGCGGGTAAACTTACTTCACCAGCGTCCGCAGAAGGCGAAGATTGTTCTACAACTAAAGTTGGCTGGGGAGCAGGGCCCCTTTTCTGGAATTCTTCTTCAACCAATAAATCAATTTCCCGGAGAATGTCGGCTACTTTCTCCGCAAAATTATCTCTATCCTGACCGTGATACTGTTCAAGGGGGGGATATCTTTTATTCTCCCGTAATTTTGCTTTAACTGCCACCGCCTCTCGCGTCAAACCTGCTATCCGCTCAAAGGAAAGACCTCCTCTCTCCCCCTGACCTAAATAATCGGGGTAAAGAAGAGCTGCGGCAATTTGCCTCCGTATTGTCGCCGAAGGTGAATAAGTTGATGATCTTTTTGCAGCAGCAGGATAGTCTCTAATAACGGTGATGATGATAGATCTAAGAAGGAGCCTTGCTTGCTCTCTTCGTTCTTCCGTCGCCGCAGGAGCTTGATCTAAGGCTAAATCCGGCAAAACCTCACGATGACGGGAAGAGGGGCGGGCAAAAGCAAGACCTTGAGCAAGAAAAGGAAAAGGAATATGATTATGCTGCATAAAATCGTATAATAACGATAAAATTTTGTCCCTATCATAGCCCCCTACTCGATGCAAACGGGGAAATTGCCGGCGAGAGGAAGGAGGTTTCCCGCAGCGGAAAAATTTTTCAATAAACTCTTCTTCTTGAGCTATTGAATGAATAGAGGGTTGAGTAATGGCAGAAGGGTAGATCTTTAAAGCTTCGTCCATCATCTCTGCTGCTAATTCGGGGTCTTTTTGCCATAAATAAAGAAGGAGATGAAGAAAATAATTCAATTTTTCCTTGTCGTAAGTGGCCTCTGGTATTGTCTCCCCGGTGTAAACACGCCACTCATCCTTAAGCGCGCCGCTAAAATATTTAACCAATTCATCATATATTTTTATCCACAAACGGGACAATTTGATTCTTGGTTTAGCAGCGACACCTTCCGAAGAATCAACTGCCGCCGCCTTTATTCCTTCTAGTTCTCTCCTTAAAACTTCAACTAAAATAACCAAGGCCTCATTAAAAGTATCAGCCGGAGGTCTTTTTAGCAAATCACAATAACTTTGGGCCCGATTAACTGTGACGGGAAGGAAATAAGCAACTAAGTGTTTTAAAAATTCATCTAGCGGCAGTTGCTCGTAAAGAGCACTATAATAGGCATCAATCATTTGCCCGACCTCGCTTTTCTTCTTCCTCCCCTTTTTTTTGCCTTTTTCCCTCCCCTTTTTTTTGCCTTTTTCCCTCCCCTTTTTTTTGCCCTTTTTCCTCCCTCTTTTCTTGGGGGTACTTTCTTCGTCTCTCCCTTTTCTTTTCCTATAAGCTGTTAACCTTGTCCGCAAAGAACGGGCTTTAGTATCAATCTCTTCCGCTATTGCTCTTAAGTGAGAAGGCAGGTTTTGTTCTGCCGTAGGAGGAAAATCATCCAA
>JALUVT010000045.1 GCA_027020325.1 bacterium | reverse complement strand
CGTTTGGTAACCCGACGCTATCGTTCATGGCCTAAGCCGATCCGTCTTTTTAGCATTGCCAATTTTTTCCGTAATGAAAAACCGCAGCGGGGGCGCAATCGTGAATTTTGGCAATTGAATTACGACCTTTTTGGCAGCAGTTCTTATGCCGCGGACCTCGAAGTCTGTCAGATTGCTTTGGAGATTATGTTAGCCTTTAATCCACCGTCAGGGTCTTTTGTGCTCTATTTCAATCACCGTCAATTACTTAATGTTTTTTTGCGCCAGTTGAAAATTAAAGAAGAGAAAGCACAGCGCGAAGTTTTGCGTTTCCTTGACAAATGGAACAAAATTTCTCCCGAGGAAAGAAAAAGAGAAATGAGGCGTTTGGGATTGGGTGAGCTGGAGCAGGAAAAAATTATTCAATGGATGCAGTGTCCCGACCTTTCTACTTGGTTGAGGCAATTTCCTTCCCTGTCCCGTGATAAAAATTATATTTTGTTGTCGGCTTTAGAAAGAGATTTAACAGCTTTAGGTTATGGAAATTGGATTAAATTTCAGCCCAGTTTAATCCGCGGTTTTGATTATTATGATGGTTTAATTTTCGAAGTTTTTGATCTCTCTCCGCAAAATCAACGCTCTCTTTTTGGCGGGGGACGCTATAATGCGCTGGCCGAAATTTTTGGCCATCCTCCGATTCCCGCGGTCGGCGCCGCTCCGGGTGATGAGCCAACTTATCTTTTTTTAGAAAGCTGGAATTTGTGGCCGCAAGAAAAAGAAGGGGAAAGATTGGTTTATCTGCCTTGGTTAGGGGGGGAGTTTTTAACGATTCTCAAAGTGGCCCGTTTCCTGCGCCAGCAGGGATGGAGAGTAGAAACAGGATTAAAAAAAGAAACTTTAAGCGCGGCTTTGCGACAAGGAGCTAAAAAAGGCTTTCCCTTCGTGGCTATTTGTGGAGAAAGGGAGATTGAGAGAAGGATAGTTATTTTGCGGAATCTGGAAAAAGGGCGGGAGGAGGAATTAGCAGTGCCTGTTTTAGGTCAAAGTTAGCAATATTTCGCAAAAATCTTACTAGTCAAGAGGGATATTTTTTGCTATATTAATCTTGATGCTTGAGGTTAAATATTTGGGTTGGGCCAGCTTTCTCGTTCAAACAGCAACGGCCAAAGTACTTTTTGACCCTTTTGATCCTCTCAAAGTAGGCTTGCCCTGGACACCTCAAGAGGCGGAAATTGTTTGTCTGACTCACGACCATTTTGATCATTCCTATCTTGCGGGCGTGAAAGGGGATTATACTTTGATTGATTCTCCGGGCGAATATGAAATTAAAGATTTGCGGATTGAGGGAATTTTTTCCTATCACGATCAAAAACAAGGCCGAGAAAGAGGTTTTAATACGATCTATTGCCTGACTGTTCAAAATTGGCGTTTGGCCCACCTCGGAGATTTAGGAACCATTCTAACGCAAGAACAGTTAAATCAATTGGGAGAGGTAAATGTTTTAATTATTCCTGTGGGAGGGCGTTTTACAATTGATGCGGTTGCCGCGGCAGAGGTGGTACGACAAGTAGAGCCGCAATTTATTATTCCCTGTCACTACCAACAGCCGGGGCTGAAAATTGAAGGTATTGCCGCGGTTGAAGATTTTTTGCGTGAAATGGGGGAAATTAGGGTGCGGCAAGAAAAAGTATTGAAATTGAATACGCCGCCAATGACAAGTGAAGAAAGCGAGGTCATCCTTCTCCAATATGGATAAAATTCCTCCCCACAATTTGGAGGCCGAACAATCTGTTTTGGGAGCGTTATTAATTGACCGTGATGCGGTGGTTAAGATTGCCGAAAAACTGCGGCCGGATGATTTTTATCGCGGGCGTCATCGTTTAATCTATGAAGCTATTTTAAGCCTTTATCAACGGCGTGAACCGGCTGATGTTGTAACTGTGGCCGATGAACTGCGAGATCGTCGTCAATTACGGGAGGCCGGGGGAACAGCTTATTTAGCTACTTTAGTCAACCAGGTTCCTACTGCGGCTCATATTGAAACTTATGCTCAGATTGTGCGGGAAAATGCTTCGCGGCGGCGTCTTATTTCCGCGGCGGCGCGTTTAACCGAAGAGGCTTTTTCCGGAACATTGCCGCTTGATGAATTATTGAATAAAGCGGAAGAGGAAATTTTTGCTATTTCCCAGCAGCATCTGACGCGAGATTTTGTTTTGATTAAAGAAACTTTGGCCGAATCTTTTGATCGTCTCGAGGAGTTGCATAAAAAAAAGAAAAAATTGCGCGGAATTCCAACAGGATTCCGCGACATTGACAATATTTTAGCCGGGTTGCAAGACGGCAACCTTGTGGTTTTAGCGGCGCGTCCAAGTATGGGGAAAACGAGCTTAGCGCTCAATATTGCTCAGTATGTAACGGTGCACGAAAAAATTCCGGTCGGATTTTTTTCTCTGGAGTCTTCTAAAGAAGAGTTAGTCGACCGTCTCCTTTCTTCCCAAGCGGATATTGATTATTGGAAGATAACAACAGGAAATTTAAAAGAAGAAGATTTTAAAAAATTGGGTGAGGCCTTTGGTGTTTTGGGTGATGCTCCCTTATTTATCGACGATACTCCGGGAATGAAAATTAGTGAAATGCGGACTAAGGCGCGGCGGCTGCAATTGGAGCACCAGGTGCGATTGTTAATTGTTGATTATCTTCAGTTGGCGGTTTCGCGCAATTTGGAAAATCGGGTTCAGGAGGTTTCCGAAATTTCTCAGGGCTTAAAAAACATTGCCCGGGAATTAAATTGTCCGGTCCTGGCCCTTTCCCAGCTCTCACGGGCGGTTGAAACGCGGGGATCGAATCGTCCGCAACTTTCGGATTTGCGGGATTCAGGGAGTATTGAACAGGATGCCGATGTGGTTATGTTTTTGTATCGGGTTGAAGAAATTAAAGAAAAAGAAGAGCAGACAAAAGTAGGTGATCATTTGCGACTTTTTATTGCCAAGCATCGTAATGGTCCGACGGGGGAAATTGACCTTATTTTCCGTGGGAACCGGACGCGTTTTTACGGCATGGAGAAAAAAAGAGTGGTATAATGCAAAGATATTGAGCGGGCGAGTGGCGGAATGGCAGACGCGTAGGTCTCAAAAACCTATGGGGGCAACCCCGTGTGGGTTCAACTCCCACCTCGCCCACCAAGAAATT
>JALUVT010000044.1 GCA_027020325.1 bacterium | reverse complement strand
GGGGATGATTCGTTTTAAGTTTAACAGGAAAAATAAATTAGAACAAGCAAAACTATTGCGGAAAGCGGAAAATTTTAGCCCCCTGGTTTTGATAAACCAATTCCCCCAAGGCAAAAAATTTTTCTTCTTTTAATTGCGGATATTTTTCCCGCTCCATCTTGCCTAAATAGATATAGCGCACTTGATACTTGCGCAACAATTCCCGCGTCAAATTGAGATCCGCACTTTCGTAAATTTCTTGCACATCTTTGACCCGCGGCGCTGGCACATCCCAGCTCCCCCGCCAGAGCCACTCGTGGACCGGCCAGCCCAAAACCGCCGGTAACCCGGTAAAACTGCTAATGCGGGCATAGTCAGTGTAAGACTCCCCGACCGCTTCCACAATCACCGGCTGGCCCTTCACATTCTGATTAAGCCATTTAATTGCCGCAGCATCAGCAGGGAAAAATTTTTCCAAAAAAACACTCCCATCGAGCGTTAAGCGCCGCGGGCCGCCGAAATAAGCCGTTTTTATCGCAATATAGGTATATAAAGCCATTGATCCCAGCAAGGAAAAATAAAATAAATAAACCAAAAAGCGGAAAAAGCCGCGCCAAGACCAAACTTTCTCCAACACCCGCATAACCGCTATACTGGACCCCAAGGCTAACATGATCCAAGCCTGAAAACCAAACTTAAACATCGTGTTCGCCCGGTAATAATCCGGTTGATAAATGTCTTTAACATAAATTATTTCCGGCAGAATAATCAAAAGAGCGGCAAGGGAAAAAAGAAGCAACAACCATTGTTCCATCAACTGCTGAGAATTGCCCCCCTTCGCTGTGGCCGGTGACCGCTTTTTTAGAGGATAGAAAAAACTCTTCACTTTTTCTTTAATCTGCTCTCTTAAATCAAATATTTTATTTTTCCAAGCCCAAAAACGCGGCAGGTAGTTAACCAGCAGGTAAAGAATAACTAATAATCCATAACCGCCCCAGAGGAGGAAAAGAAGATTAAGCGGAGAACGATTGTGGACCAGCCCAACCCCTTGGGAAAAAGGATGAACAGTTAACCAAAAAGGGAGAAAAAATAAAACCGCCCCCACCAGTAAAGGGAGAAAGATAAGCCAAGCCTTCAAAAAAGCCAATTCCCAAAAATCCTGCCGCCAAAAAGAAAGGAAAAAGATTAGCCCCAACAACGCTCCGTAGATTGCAAAATCCCAAGAATTAGTAACATAAAGCGCCCCCCAGACTCCAGCCAGACTGAAAAAAAATTCTTTTTTATCGCGAACCCAAGCCAATAAAGTCGCGATCTCAATTTTTCCCCGCTGCGCTAACTGGTACCACAACTCACTCAACAACCCCAACATCAACAAAACCAAAGGCATCGCACTAACATGAGCATGCAGATCAGCCACAATAAAGGAATAAACCGGAAACTCATTGATCGTATAAGGAACTAAACGGCTGGCTGTGGGATACCAATATTTGGCCGCGCGCCCGGCAAGAACTTCATGGATAAAATGTAAATTTCCCGCCAGGCAGACAAAGAAAAAACCTAAAATACCCGCTAGAACAGCTCCCAAGCGCCCCGCTGGTTGTAATATTTTTCTCGCCCAACTAAAAGCAAGATTAAAACTCTGCAAGACAGTTAAAGCAAAAAGAAAGGAAATCTGCAGGTTAAAACCTACCGCGGGCTTAACTCCACTGCCGCGAATCAAGAAAGCGGCAATAAGGTGGCCAAAATAATAGTAATTAATCGTCCCTCCGGCAAAAAAATGATCTAGGGGCGGAAAATAAGCACCGCGCAAAATCGAGACCACAAAACCATAATCCATAAATTTTTCCAAACCTCGAATTTGCGGTTCCCGCGCTCGCAAATAGGCCCAAAGAACAGCGGCGAGAAGAAACAAGAGTTCCTGACTCAAAACTAATAAAAAAGGTAATTTAAATAAATTAAGCCATCCTTCGCCTACTCCCGAATAAAGCCAAACTACAAGCCCCAAAGAAAATATAATTATTCCCAGAAGGACAAAATTATTAAAAGGAACAAGACGCAAACTTCCCAACCACCAGCTAACAGAGACCGCAATTAAAATTCCGCCAATTTTACTCAAAGCCCAGCCCTGGTCGGGCCAGCGAAAAAAAACTTTCCTCCACCAAGGCCAAAATAGCAAAGCCAAGAATTGAATTAAAAAATAGTAGCGAATAAAACTGCTTAGTTCTTCCATTACTCTCCCGCGCGCGAAGATTATTGGCCCGATTGGTACTGACGGAACAATTGCCCCCATTCCGTCGCCGCAAAAGCCCGCAGATAGCGCCGGCCAATAATTGGATACCAAAACCAGTCATGATAAAGATTAGAGGCCAGAGGGGCCCAGCGCCAAAGGGGCGAATGCAAGGCCAGTCTTTCTAAAAACTTCAACCCTCCGCGCCGTAAAAGCTGATCGCCCCAAATTACCAAACTCTTTTTGCTCTTGAAGCCCCAATCCGCTTTTTCCACTAATTCCGGCTCTCCGACAATTTTAATCTTCTCTAAATCGGCCTGCCCCAGTCCGTGCTCTTGGGCCAAACGAAGATAGGGAATTTCTAAGGGATTAAAGCCCATCATTTTTGCCGCCACGGCATCAATCGCCACCGAATCCGCACTGGCCAAGAGAACATTTTTCACCCGCGGCACCATCGTCCGCGGACCAGCTCCATCTCCGGCAATGGTTCCATCCATCACCGCAAAAACTGCCGGATGCAGTTCTCTTTGCATATAAAGTAAATCGACCAGCCCCTGATGAATATGTTTGTGAACATAATGTCTCACTTCGCGCAATAAGCCGCCAAAGCTGTTTTTAATCGCCCCGGTCGTTACTGAATGGCCATGAGTCTTAACTGTCGGAAGATGCAGAATTTGTTTACCAATAAACATTTTGGGGATGTAAATTCCTTCGGGGAAAATTTGCGGTAAGACTAAAAGAGGAGACTTAAACTCATATTTAACCCACTCCACTTCGGGAAGAGCATAAAATTTAAGACCATAGCGCTGCAAAACCGTCCCCCACCCATTATTTTTCACTCCCTGATGAGGATTGGTAACAACGGTTTTATTTTCCACGGGAAATAATTTTTCTTTATTAAAGCCATCCGCGAGTAATTTTTTTACCACTCCCTCAAAAGCCCAAGGCGGCGTAGAACAAGAAGGAAAGAATTTGGTCCAAGAAAG
>JALUVT010000043.1 GCA_027020325.1 bacterium | reverse complement strand
TCAAGTAGGCTAATCTGGCGTCTAAAGTTATATATTTTAAGTTTATGTCCTAAGGTATTTAAAGAGGAGCTTAAAGAAGCGTTTTCCCAGCTATTTAAAGTTGAAGAATACAGCGGGCTTCTGGTTGGAACCGAATACGAGAAAGCCTTGCAAAAAAGCTTATCGGTGCTGTCTGAAAAAGACAAACGCACTTATGTGAAGCAGGTAATTGACTATTTTAGAAAGCGACCAGATAAGAAGGGATGGAATATTGCTTATGGCTCTAGGATACTTTCAGTGATAATCAAGCAACTTACAGCTGAGGAGAAAGAACAAGCAAAGAAAGCAGGCTTTAAACTTGATTCCAATTACAAACCAACCCCAGCCATTGGCCCTATACGCGGTGGAACTGTACATCCCAGAGGCCCGATTACTCAAGAAGAATTTGGTAAGTTTACGCTAGCTGAAATTGCCAAAAAATTACGAACTGCTTGGGCTCCAGAGGAATTGATTAAGCGCAATAAGGATGAAAACTTTTTAAGTCCGGTGAATGCGGAAGGGGCTGGGGTTTTGCTGAAAAATGATATGCCTAAACGCTTTCAGGAGTACATAGATAACGCTTTGCTTTTCTTTGAGCTAGGAACTTTGCATTCTCATTATACCTACTCTTTTTTCAGAGGAGCTCAGGAGGTTTTAAGAGATGCAAAAGTAGATGTAAGTAAGATGAATTGGGACGGTTTGTTTGATCTTTTTGACGAGGTAGTAAGGCTCGGCCGAGAGAAAAGATTCTATCAAGAAAAAATAGATAATCAGCTTGGTGGTTGGGTAGCTGGTTGGGAAGCAGTTCATTCCGCAATGGCCGATTTGTTAAGTGAACTGCTGACCCAAAAAGGAGGTGCGCCTCCAATCAATTTTCAAAAATACCGCAGTCAGTTGTTTGATGTAATAGCTTATCTTTTAGATTATCCCGATCCAACCTCTGAGGACGAAAAACTTAAAACGGCAAAAATGACAACAAAATCTTCCGGGGATAAAGATTACCAGATTACCGATCCATTTACTATGGCGATAAATTCGGTTCGCGGCCGGGCCTTTCAGGATTTGGTGTTGTTTGTCTATCTTGATGGTAAAAAACTTGCTTCGGATGTGAAGGGTTTATATGAAAGAACTCTAAACAGAGAGAAAACTCGAGCTATAATGTTTATGTTTGGCCATTATTTACCTTCTTTTTACTTTCGGGATAAAAAATGGCTGAAGGGTCTTTTTTCGATTATCTTTTCTAAAGATCCTGAGAAAAAGCATTTATTCACCGCAGCTTGGGAAGGCTATTTGGCAAATAATCTTTATAAAGAAATGTTTTTTGATTCGGAGATTCAGAAATTATATGAGCGCGGAATTGAACTCCGCGAAAATGATTTTCCCTTATATCAAAAACATTTTAAAGATCCAGAGGAAGCATTGGCAATCCACTTTGCCCTTGCGTTTGTTCATTTTCCAGAGTTTAACTTCAGCCATCCCTTATTTCAAAATTTTTGGACTACACAGAATATAAAAGCACACAAAAGTTTTATTTCATTCATTGGGCGTTATGCCCTTTCGCGTGAATCAGCAATGGAATGGATTAAACAAACTAAGATTGATATTAAAAAACTTGAGGATTTTTGGAATTGGGCTCTCGAAAAATGCGATTCTGAGGAGCTTACTGGCTTTGGTTCTTGGGTTGCCGCCGAACACAGTCCTTTTGATATTAGATGGCTTGCTGTTCGTATATCTCAGACTCTTGAGAAAACAAAAGGTTCTTTAGAATGGGATTACGGGCTAACAAAAGTAATTAGCCAATTAGCAGAGGTAGATCCGCAAAGCTCTTTCTCGATAGCTAAATCTTATCTCCTTGAAGGATATGTAAGAAACAGTGATAGGAAAAAAATGCCTTTGTTTTTAGATAGAGGGTGGAATGAAGCATTGCATAAAATTTATACCCATCCCGATATAAAAGATAAAGTGGAACAACTGATCGCTGACCTTATCCGTGAAGGAGGGAGGGAGTTTTGGAAACTGAAATCAGTGTTGGATAACCGTAAAATTGAACAGAATACAAATTTTTAACTAGATTACAGCAAGTCAGAAAATTGCCCCCGTAAAGGCAAAAAGATTTTTTTTGTCCCAAGCCTAAAATGGCGGTGGGGGAGGGATTCGAACCCTCGTGTCTTTACAGACGCATGGTTTTCGAGACCAGCCGGTTAAACCACTCCCGCACCCCACCGGATGCTTTATCAACATTATAACAATTTTTCCCTTTACCTGATGAAAAAGAAGATTTATAGTAGGGAAAATGATCGTGGATGCTCAAGGAGTAAATATTTTGTTAACAACTTTACTGGCAATTTTTTATTGGCGGAGGAAAGGATTTTGTCTTAAAGAGAAGGAAAAGGCTTCGAGGGATAAAAATCAGTTACTTGAAAAACGTGATCCTTTTTTCGACTTTATCCGCGGGATAGCTATTTTGGCGGTGATTGGAATTCATGTTTCCTTTTTTTTTAATTTTGTCGAAAGTTTGCCCCTGCTAATTAAAGGGCTAAATGAATTTTTCAACCGTTTTTTGCGTTTCGCGATTGGTTTTTTTCTTGTATCTTCCGGGGCATTACTTCGTCCCCCTTCGTCAGGATCGGGATGGGGTAAGTTTTATAGCACCAAAATAAAACGAATTTTTCCAGCCTATTTGGTGGCAACGCTGGTAGGTTTAGTTCTCTATCAAGGAATTTTCCCCACCGATTTCTCCGGATTCAAGTCATTAATTCAGGCTTTAATTTTGGGAAGCGGCGCTCCTCCCTTTTATTTTATTCCTCTTCTTTTTCAATTCTATTTAATTTATCCCTTTTTATTATTTTTTTCTCGATCTCCCAGGGGCAAAAATTTTCTTGTCGGGGGCAGTTTAGTTTTGTCGCTAGCAAGCCATTTCTTTTTCAAAAATTGGGGACCTTTTCTTCCTTTTTTTTCTTTTACTATCTTTTTTGTTGCCGGGATTATCGGTGCTCCCTTCCTGCGGCAAAGCACGGTCACGGAAAAACGCTCCTGTTGGCGAAAAATAAAAAATCCTCTCTTGTTGCTGATTTTTCTTTATTGGCTTTTAGCGTTGAATAATTTAAGCGGGGAAATTTTCTATAATGATCAATATTTTTATAGTTTGGCTTTATTTTTGTTTTTCTTTTTAATTTATCCTCGT
>JALUVT010000042.1 GCA_027020325.1 bacterium | reverse complement strand
GCTAGCTATACTGGGATAAATGACTACTTCAAAAATTTTGCTGCAATTGATTAAAGAAGCATTTTTACCAGCTTTAATTATCATTGCGGCAAAATTGAGTGGGGTTGTTTTAAGCCTTTATTACTTTCAAATTGAATGGCAGCCCCAGACGAAATACTTAATTCCCCAATTAACTCTTTATTCAACGCAGGATTTCATTCGGGTTAGTTCTTGGTCCAATTTTGGAGTAATTTTGTCCCTTTGGTTGGGCCTAGGTTGGATTTTAGTCAAAGCGCACCTCTTACATGAAACTCATATTACTCCCAAATTAACTTTAAGTTTAATTAACTTGCGCTTAAAAAGTTTAATTAGTAATACTTTTGACCTTTCCCATCAAGCCTTGGTGTGGCTGGCCTATCTTTGGCTGTTGTTATTATTTTTTGCCGTTGAAGTTTATTTTGGTATTTTTTATTGGCAACTTTACCTGATAAGTCTGGGAGGAGGAATTATTTTAAGTTGGTTCTTTATTGTTGATTTGGAACGAGAAATTAAACTGCAATGAAATATTATAAAAATCTAATTCTCAACGGTTTCTTATTCATTGCCTTTTTGTTGATTTTACTGGCCCCGCCGTTTTTCAGTACTTTTCTTCTTCCTTCTAATTCTTCAGGAGAAGTTGCGGGCTGGACAAGTCGACCTCTATTACGAGTTGTACCTAATGAGCAAGATTTTGACGATTTAGTAGATTTTGTTCTGGATTATTCACGGCCGGATCAAGTTAAGGCAACAGTCAAATTAACTGCTTTTAGCCAGCATTTAGCGATCTATCATCGGCTTTTTGTGCTAGAAAATACCAGTTCGCGAGAATTAGAACTTAAAATTTTATTGGCTCAGCCTCCAAAGGAAAGAGGTTTTGAGGCCGGGGGGCTTGTCCTTTTTTCTCCTGACAGTGATTATTTTGCCCGCTTAGAGAAAAGTGCGGCGAGAGGTGAAACTTTGTTAAAAGTTGAGCAGCCCCAACTTTTTCAATTAGCGAAAAATATTCTTTTGGAAGAAGAGGTTATTAAATTGTTGATGGTTACGCCTTCAGGTTTAATTACTTCTCCTTTACAACAAAGCCATCCTGCGGGAAGTTTGGTTTATCCCCAGCCAATATATTTCACCTCACAGCAAGTTAAAAATTGGGCCACGCGTTCTTTGCGTCTTGCTCCCGGAGAAAAAGCAATTGTGACCGGATTCATTAAGGGGACTTCGCGTTTACCGAGCACAAAACTAGAATTAAAATTATTGTTTCAGTTGCCCAATAATTTTTAATTTCCTCGGTTTCTAATTATAGTCAACGCAAAACAAAATTACTGAATTTTTTTGTATCCTGTATCTGTTATCTGTCTGTATAGGTAATATCAACCCCGTTCAACTAACTTACGCGGAAATCTACAGAAAATTTAAATACCAAAATAAACCCTAAAATAGGAAAATTTGTTTTGCGAGAGCTATAGCGGGAGTTCCCCGTCCGTAATGGTGTGAGATTAAAGAAAAAATTTTTTAAAATTTTTTCTTGTTCCGTGAAACAAGGTAATGGATAAAAAGGAAAATTCCTCCAGTAGCGAGTAAAACCGAAAGAAGAGCGAATAATTTTTGGCGGCGTTCCAGCTGCAAGGCAATTAATCCCAAGAGAGAGCTAAAGGCCCAATAGCTAAAGATAATCTGACGCTTAGTTAATCCGAGGGCCAAGAGCAAATGATAGAGGTGATCTCGTCCGGCATAAAGAGGGTTTTTCTTTTGTCGAAGGCGGGAAAAAATAGTAAGAAACATATCCGCCGTGGGAATGCCCAGAACGAGGAGGGCGGCGGCTAACTTGCCCCCGGAAAGTAGAGAAAGAGCGGCAAGGTTGAAGCCAATCCAGGTGGAGCCGCCGAAGCCGGGAAAAATTCGTTCTGGAGGGAAATTAAAAGGAAGAAAGGCGAGGCAAGAAGCGGCAAATATTAATCCTAATTGGGCGGTGAGTATTTGGTGGGGGTTACCCGCTTGATACTTAAGAGCAACGCCGGCTAAGGTTAGAAAAGAAATCACCGCGACACCGGGCAATTGACTCACTCCTTTACTCCAATTGACAAGATTGGTGAGCCAGACAACCCAAAAAATAATCAGAAGGGCTTCGGGGAGATAAAAAAATATTTGTCCCAGGGAAATTTTTGCCCAGCGAAATTGCAGAATTTCTCCGCCCCAGGGATTGGAGAGGGTTAGCTGATAGCCGGTCCAAATTAGAGGCAAAGCAGAAAGGGGAAGAGTTACTAAAAGACGAAGATAGGGGGAAAGATTGTAGCGGTCATCTAAGATTCCAACTGCAACATTTACAAGACTTCCTATTAAAAGGGCTTTAATTAGTGGAGAAAGGGGTAAAAATAGAAGAATTGTTAGACTACTGCCCAACCATAATCCCAGGCCACCGCCGCGGGGAATGGGCCGAGTATGGGTAATTCCGGGATGCGGACGGCGAGGGTCATCAATAATTCCCCAATAAGGGGCAATTTTTATTACCACGAGAGTAAAAACAAAAGTGGCAAGAAAAGAAAAAGCAATAAACGGCCAAGATTGCATTAAAAAAGGGCCGATTAAGTTAAGCATCAGCAAGATAGCGTTTTTAATTATAACATAGGGGAAAAATGTGAACTAGTGGCCTTGTTTGTAAGAACTTTTCTCTCTCTTGGGGAGTCAATTTGGGGATTTTGTTTATGTCTTTTAGTGTTGAAACATTTGTCAATGACCGCATAAGTTACGGTGTTATAATGATTCTAAAATCAAATGCCCGAAGTAGAAAAGCGCAATTTAGAACTCGTTGCCGAATTACAAAAAATCATTGCCTCTCTGATTGAAGAAAATGAATTGATCCTCAACTCCATTGTTGATAAATACGCAGAAGATTATCCTGGCGCACGCAAAGTTCTTTTGCAGGCCGCGAAGCGAGGCTTGGTAGAAGCGGCACGGCTTTGGCGGAGCGAAAATGAAGGAAGGTTTAAATTTTCCACCTACGCCACTTGGTTTATTAAGACCTCCATTGAAAAATTTCTTTCGATGGAGGGCTCCTAAGCTTAGGTCCGTTCTCTAGTCTCCCGGGAGGTGCTTTATGTATGGTCCCTATGACGAGGAGGATGCGGCTCGCGATACTGATTGTACTGTGGAAGAGGTTCGTGAAGCTTGGCACGCCGCGCGGGATGACGCTGAAGACGAT
>JALUVT010000041.1 GCA_027020325.1 bacterium | reverse complement strand
TGAGGCATTTGTTTATAAATTTTAGCAGATAATTAGGTTGAAGAGTGAAGAGTTGCAATAATAATATCCCAAAGTTTTTGCGCCGAAGATTTCCAAGAGTATTGCTGTTGGTATTGTTGGTTTTTTAACCCCAATTCATCTTTAAGAGAAGGATAAAGAATAAGTTTCTTGAGGGCGCAACTTAGGGAGTAGGGAGTGGCGTTATTGGTGATAATGCCATTTTTTCCATTGATGATATTTTGCGTCAATCCGGGATTGGGGTAAACTATTGCTGTGGTTCCGCAGATTCCGGCTTCACTAATATTCAACCCCCAGCCTTCTTTGATTGAGGTAACAATTAAAGCCCAGGCTCGTTGTAAAAGCTCGTATTTTTTTTCTTCTGATACATAGCCCCAAAAACGGACTTGCTTTTGTAATTGTAATAGTTGAACTAGGTTTTCCAGTTTTTTCCGATATTTTTTTTCTCCTCGTCCGACAATCCAAAGTCGGGGCGAAAGCTCATCATTTTGCCGCAGCAAAACAAAAGCTTTAAGAATATCTTCAATTTGTTTGTGGGGAACTAACCGCCCTAAGAAGATAAAGGTCGGGTCCTTTTCTTTGGCTTGTAAATTGCGAGGAGGGAGGAGGGTTGGGGCGAGGGGGAAAAGATGAACTCTTTTTATTCCGTAGCCTTGTAATTCGTTTTTTGTTTCGGGGTTAGTAGTAAAGAAGATAACCTCGCGATAAAGCGGGCGGGCTAATTTTTCTAAGGAGGCACCTAAATAGTTAAAGGGGAAGGGAATATTCTTTTCCCAAATTTGGCTTCCCGTTTCAAAAATGAGGGCAAATTTACATTGAGTTACATAAAGGGGAGTAAAGAAAGGAATTCCGTGAATTTCTTCAATTACACAATCAAATGTGTTCTTCCATTTTTGATAATAATAAATTGGGCTCCAGAGAAAATGAGAAAATAGGGCATTGCCACGGCGCGTAATTTCAACCCCCTCTATAATTTCTTCCCGGGGAAGGGGATAAGTTTCGCTACTAAAAATCGTTACACTTGCGCCCAGTTTAATCCATTCTCGTGCTAGATAATGGGTGGCTATTTCTGCCCCACCATGTTGAGGATGGCGAAGGTCTTTCCAATTCAAAATTAAAAATTTAAGCATCAATCGTTTTGGGGAAAAGGTGGATATAAGAATGGATTGACGCGAAATGGTTTTTGATAATGGCGTTTCAAATAATAACGATAGAAAATAGCTAAGGTGTCTTTACAGATATTAAAAATTGTTCCTATATTTACGGTGCTATTAAATTTCTGGTAAGTTAAAACGATTGGAGCCTCTTTAATTTTAGTGAACCCATTTTGGTAAGCGGCAATTAAAACCTCAACATCAAAAACCCATTGTTTAATGGTTAGACGGGGAATGATTGTTTCCAATACTTGCCGACGAAATATTTTTAATCCTAATTGAGTATCGCGGATATTTAACCCAAAGAGGAGCCTGATTATTAACTGATAGATACGGCTGAGGTGACGGCGAAGCCAAGGGTAATTAGATTGTGTATCAGGATGACGGCGCGATCCCACAACAATATCGGCATCATATTGGATTAGATATTCTAGGAGAAGATGAATTTGGCGCGGATGTAGATCAAGATCGGCGTCAAAAAAAACAATTGGGTCACCGCTGGTCTGTGTAAAACCGTAACAAAGAGCGAATCCTTTTCCTACATTTAAGGGGTAGCTGAGGATACGGAATTTAGTTGTCGCATTATTTTGAATATAATTGAGGGCTTTTTTTAAGGTTTGATCATTGCTCCCATCATTGACAATCACCACTTCATAGTCGTAGGGAATTTTTTCTAATTGTTGATGTAAAATTTGTAAATATTTTTCGAAATTTTGTTCTTTATTGTAAGCGGGAATGATTACCGAAACTTTTTGAAAATTATTACTAAATTTAGTCATTAGCGGAATTCCTTGTTATTATAAAAAGGATTTAGAAGTTAAAGCAAGTTGTTTTTTAATGAATATTTGTTTATAATAAGAGCTACAAAGGGCCGTTAGCTCAGTTGGCTAGAGCGCCTCGATGGCATCGAGGAGGTCAGGAGTTCAAGTCTCCTACGGTCCACCATTTTTTATTATTTCTAGAACTTTCGTGGCTCTGGTGCTATAATTCTGTTATGCCCAGATACAACCCCGCAACGATTGAAAGTTTTTGGCAAGAGTCTTGGGCTAAAGCAAAAGTTTATCAACCAGATATTATTAACGCCTCGCGGCCCTATTATAATCTTTGGATGTTTCCCTATCCTTCGGGAGCGCGGATGCATGTTGGACATGCTTATGCTTCAACGGGAGCGGATATTCACGGCCGTTTTATGCGGATGCAAGGTTATGATGTTTTCCAGCCGATGGGCTTTGATGCTTTTGGCATTCACGGTGAAAATTATGCCCTAAAAGTGGGACGCCACCCTAAGGAATTGATGGATGAATTATGTGTTATTTATCGCGATCAACAATTTAAGAGAATGGGCCATGGTTATGATTGGTCACATGAGGTGCGGACTTATGATCCGCAGTATTATAAATGGACACAATGGATTTTCTTACAACTTTATAAGCACGGTTTAGCCGAGCGCAAAAAAGCGCCGGTAAATTGGTGTCCTTCTTGTAAAACTGTTTTGGCGGATGAGCAAGTTATTCAAGGCTTTTGTGAACGCTGTGATACTCAGGTTGAACAACGAATTTTAAAACAATGGTTTTTCAAAATTACGCGTTATGCGGAGCGTCTTTTGGAGAATTTGGAAAAAATTAATTGGCCTCAACGGATTAAAGTGATGCAAAAAAATTGGATTGGGCGGAGTGAAGGGGCAATTATTAAATTTTCAATTGTTAATAACAAGGGTTTTATTCCTGTTTTTACGACGCGTCCGGACACTCTTTTTGGCGTTACTTTTTTTGTTTTGGCTCCGGAATCAAAATGGGTTAGGCACTTGGTTAAGAAAGAAAAAGAAAAGGAAGTTGAAAATTATTTGCGACGGGCACGTAGTTTAACTTCACAACAACGAGTACAACAGAAAGAAAAAACAGGAGTATTTACGGGATCATATGTGGTTAATCCTATTAACCAAGAAAGGATTCCCGTTTATGTGGCTGATTATGTTTTAGCTGAATATGGAAGCGGTGCGTTAATGGGTGTTCCGGCTCATGATCAGCGCGATTTTGAGTTTGCTCAACAGCAACAATTAGAAGTAAGAGTGGTCGTTGAACCCCAAGAT
>JALUVT010000040.1 GCA_027020325.1 bacterium | reverse complement strand
AATTCTTTCAAAAAAAGAAATATTTACAGTCACCGCAAAGCAAATTTACTGATTTTTTTGTATCCTGTATCGGTAATGTCAAATCTGTCCAACTTACGCGATAAACCCCCAAAAATTTAAATATTAAATCTAAACCTTAAAATAGGAAAATTTGTTTTACCGGAGCTATACAGCTATTTTAATTGAAATAGGGCAAAAGGGAGAAGGAAAAAGAAGAAGGAAAGAAAAAAGACGGCGCAGATTTTCAGTTTCTAAACCCCGTTTGGAAAAAAGTTTTCTAAAAAACATGGTTTTTATAGGAGAGAATAAAAAAATCGCAACCATTATAAAAACAATTGTTTCCCCGGATAGAACAAAAAAATAAATTTTTCTCAGCGCTTGCCTTAAAAAAACTGGTCGTCAATCGGATTCTTTTTTAGCTGTGAATTCGGGACGCAGGGTCGGGAAAAGAATAACTTCTTTTAGGTGCGGCTGATTAGTAACAAGGGCAACAAAACGATCAATCCCCATTCCCCAGCCGGCAGTAGGGGGCATACCATATTCCAGAGCACGGAGATAATCTTCATCCAAGACTTCATGTTCTTCTAGTCCGCGGGCGGCTAATTGTTCCATTTCTTCCCAACGACGGCGTTGATCCAAGGGATCATTAAGTTCATTATAGGCCTTGATAACTTCAAATCCCGCGGCTAAAAGTTGAAAACTAGCGATTTGGGCGGGATTATCATCCTTTCGTTTGGCTAACGGCAACATCGCCGTCGGATAATCTAGCAAAAAGGTTGGTTGGACAATTTGGGGACGACAATATTCTTTGTAAAGGCGATCAACCAAGGCTCCATAGCCGGCAATTCCTTCCTCTTTTACTTTTAACCCTTTCTTTTCAATTTCGCGCTTTAACTGATCTTCATCTTGGATTTGATGAAGATTAATTCCCGTTTTTTCCTCTAATAACTGGTAAAAGGAAAGACGCGGCCAAGGGGGAGTAAAATCTAAAGTCAGACCTTGATATTCAATTTTTAATTTTCGCAAAATTTTTTTGAGAACAAAACTAATCATTTCTTCGGTAAAAGTCATCAGGTCTTCATAGGTACTATAAGCCCAATAAAATTCCAGCATTGTAAATTCGGGATTATGCTGGCGGTCAATTCCTTCGTTGCGAAAGTTATGACCGATTTCATAAACTTTTTCCCAGCCGGCGACAATAAGGCGTTTAAGATAGAGTTCATCAGAAATTCGGAGATATAAATCAATGTCTAAAGCATTATGATGCGTAACAAAAGGACGGGCGGAGGCTCCGCCATATAAAGGTTGAAGAACAGGAGTCTCAACTTCTAAAAAACCGTGTTGATCAAGAAAAAAGCGTAGTTGGCGAATAATTTGCGTGCGCAGAAGAAAAATTTTTTTGACTTCAGGGTTAAGGATCAAGTCTAAATAGCGTTGGCGGTAACGAATTTCTTTATCCTGTAATCCATACCACTGAGAAGGGAGAGGGCGCAGAGATTTACTCAAAAGAGAAAAGTCTTTTACTAAAACACTTAATTCTCCTTTTTTAGTATAGAAAAGAGGGCCTTTAACACCAATAAAATCACCGCGGTCAAAAAATTTTAAAGCCGCAAAATCGCATTGATCACGCTTAAAAACAAGTTGGATTGATCCACTCTGATCTTCTAAATGGGCAAAAATTAATCCCCCATGTTCACGCCAAGAACGCAGCCGGCCGGCAACAACAACCTCCCCGGTCTCAACTTCCAACTTGCGACATTCTGCAGCCAAAATTCTTTTTTTTAATGGTCCCCAAAAACTAGGGTAAGGATTCTGGCCTTGACGAAGTAATTGTTCTAATTTTTGTCGCCGAATTTCTCTTAATTCTTCTAGGGGGCGGGCCATTGTTTTTAGTTTGCATCCTCAAGCTTGGAAATTTTTGCCGGAGCAACATCGTACCAATCAATTCCTTCTTCGGGAATATTAGTTGTAATCTTTGCTTTTTCTAAATAATCAACCATCTCTTGCGGTGTGCGCGCAACCTTAACATATTCGCAAAGCCCCCCCAAAAAACAGGCTGCATTAGAAGCACCGCCTGTTTCCTGAAGAATCGTTACCGGTTTTTTGAGGAACATCATCGCGATCATTTCATAGAGAGTGCCTGCGGCTCCGGTAATCGCCGCAAAACCATCGGCAACTTCGGTCATCCGCAAAACTCGTACCAGATAACTATCTTCGGTTTTGATAACTTCGTCGGCAAAGGGTTCTAATTCTTCTCCGGTCCGAATCATTTCCTTATTCCGCGGTAGATAGAAAATTATTTTTCCCCGCCGTTTTTTGATACTGCGAAAGCCCTCACTGGTATAGCGAACAACTCCTGAACCGGGACCAAAAATAATATCATGGCCGCGTTGGGCTAAAAGTCGTCCTAATTCTCTCATCTCTTGGGCAAAATGTTGGGCTCGTTTAGGATCCCAGGCGCCGCCGACAAAAATTTTCATCTTAATTAACTTTAATAATTTTATACTTAAGTTGTGTATGCGGTAAAGTTACTTCTATCTTTTCCCCTGCACGATGTCCCATTAAGGCCTTCCCTACTGGTGATTCATAAGAAATTTTTCCCTGAACCGGATTACTCTCATAGGGATTAACAATCGTAAAAGTTTCTCTTTCTCCTTCAATTTCTACGGTAACTTGGGACCCAATATCAACACGATCTTTCTTTTTTTGCGCCGCCACTTGGGCGTGTTTCAAAAGATACTCCAATTCTTTAATTCTTTCTTCAATTAAAGCCAGTTCCTCTCGAATCTGGTTATATTGCAAATTATCTTCCAAATTCCCCATTTCGCGGGCTTCGCGCAGATCATTTAAGACCTGAGGGCGCTTTTTTTGTACTAAATATTGATATTCTTGTTGAAGATTGGCATAACCTTGTGGGGTTAGCCGTGGGGTATCTTTCTGCGGCATTGTTTAATTAATTTCCAAAATTTCGTAAACAATGGTTCCTGCAGGCGCTTCCACTTCTATCTTGGTCCCAACATTTTTTTCTAAAAGGGCTTGTCCCAGGGGAGAGGCAACGGAAATCTTACCTTCTAAAAGATTACCTTCATTTTCACCAACCAAAGTCAATTCTTGTTCTTCATTAAGGTGAACGATACGAAGTTTTACCCGGCTGCCCAGTTGCACCCGACCATTATTCTGCTGAGTACTAATGACGGCGTTTTGGATGAGGTATTCCAACTCTTTAATTCTCCCTTCAATAAAAGCTTGTTTCCTTCGCGCTTCTTGATAGGCTGCATTTTCCTTCAAATCGCCCAACGAACGCATTTCCGCCACCTTGGCTAAAATGCGTGGCCGTTCCTCTTCAACCAACCGCTGGTATTCTTTTTTTAATTCTTCTAATCCCGCGGCGGTAATAAGATGTTGTTTTTTATTTTGTTTTGTCATTTCTTTTAAGCATAAAATAACCTCCCGGCTGCAGCAAAACTATCGTCAAATTGGGATAAGCAAACCGAAGGTTAAAACTAGTTAAAATAAGGATAAAATCGATAAATTATAACTAGTCCTGATTATAGAAAAGTTTGTTTGTCTTGTCAAGCACGCTCTGTCAACACCGCTCTAAATAAATCAACCCTGGTTATCGCTAGTATAATAAGGAAATATAACAATATTGTTTTTACTAATAAAAATAATATTGTCAATTGGGGAAAATAATAAATTTTCGGAAGATTAAAACTAACTATAAATCCTTAGCCCAATTTGTATTCTGTCCCATTAGTACTATCAAGATCTTCAATCTTAATTTTTACTTCACCCTCTCCCTTAGCTACTAAAGTAACGCGGACATGATCACGCGAGACAAGAGGCATTATAACCTGAATACGGCTTTCACCTTCAGTTATAGGATTTCTACCTATAATGATTGATTCACCCGCAAAAGTCAGATACACGATCTGGGTTCCCTTTAAATCTGCAGACGGTCCTCTTATTTCTAAATTTCCCTTTTCGTTACAGAGCAAATTGAAATCAATTCCTCCCGCTAAACGCAAGTAAAGAATTTTTCCTTTCGGGATTGTTAAAAAAGCGGGGGCCTCTTTTTCTATTTTTTGAAATTTTCTTGATTCTGCTTCTTGTTCTGCATCTGCAAGATCTTCTTTTTCCACGCTAACCCTAGTTCCATTTCTACTAAGATCCGTTACCACAATTCGCCCCTCCTCTTCCAGTTGAATTCTAAAATGCTGACGCGAAATAAAAGGAGAGGTAAGACCTAGCCCTACCGAAGGATTTCCTTCTATCTCCTCCCCGTCACCGACCTGAATACCCCCACGTCCTACTGTTACCCCTCTCCTTAAATCTTCATCCGTAAAATCAATTGTTCCTCGATCATACATCACTCCCGGTTCAGGTCTTAAATAAGGGTTAAATAAATACCATTTAGCCTTTTGAGGATCATGTCGCAAATGCAAAACAGCTTTTTGCTCGGGTCTTGCCTCAGGAGCAAGAACAAGAACTAAAAACGCAGATTCGTCAAGATTTTCCAACGGAATCGAGACTTCAGTTTGTTCTCCTTCTCCTCTTTCAGGCAATAATTTCATTATATTTTGAATATAGCATTGCCCTCCTTCCCTGTCAACAAATATTAAACTATCTGCTGCACTAATTTTTCCAACCCTTCCCCTAAAATTTCATCAACAATTAAAATATGCTTTAATCCTGCTTTTTTAAGTTGTTTTGCTTCTTCTTGGGTGGGGGCCACAACCAGAAGTTCAATTTTTTGTCCCCTCGTTTGTTTAATCTCTTCAATTTCTTGAAAAAGCATTTCGTCGCCTTCGCGATTGTAAATAATTGTTGAAATAACCAATTGTACTTCCTCCAGCAGCGGCAAAAGAGATTTTGTGTCATTAACATCAAGGCAAAAGCTTTTAATATGCCGCTGCCGGGCGCGATTGACTTTGTCAATTTCCCAATCACAGCCCCAAACTTCCCAACCCTGTTTACGCAAAAAACGAGCCACCGCGAGACCATCAAATCCTAATCCCAAAACTAAAGCCCGCGGGGAACTGGGAGAATTTATGGTCGACGCAGCAACTAAATCATTCTTCTTTTTTTCCATTGAAGAGAAAAAATAAAAAATTTTTTCAAAATGCCGCAAAATTAGGCTTGATAAACTCATTGATAATAAAGCGCTAATTGAAAAAACGGGCAGAAAAGAGGAAGGAACCAAATCGGCCTCTGCGGCTGCAGTGAGGTAAATAAGGGCAAATTCCGAAGACTGGCCCGGGATTAAAGAAAGTAACCAGTGGGTACGACGAGGAAGATGTAAAAAAGACGCTGCAGCATAAATAAGCAGCGGCGACAAAAAGAGGCTCATCAAACCCAGCAATAATCCGCTACCAATGCTCCAACCATCCCAACTGCGTCCTCCGGCCAAAGTAACAAAAAAAAGCGCCAATCCCAAATCCCGCAAAGGCCGCAAGTTACTTTCAATATCAAAATTAACCAAAGAGCCGGAAGCAGAAAGGGAAAGTCCCGCAATAAAAGCTCCGGCTTCGGGAGAAAAATTAATCAATTTACATAACTGGGCACTAATTAAGGCCCAAGATAACCCGACTAAAAAAGAAAAACCCAGCCCTTCACGCGAAGTCAAGTTTAATAAATGAGGCAAAAAATAGCGTCCAAAATTGAAAATCAGCCCTAATAACAAAACCCCGAAAACCAGGGTAAAAAAAGTATTCGTTTTTCCCACCCCGCTGCTATTGACTTGGTTAAGAAAAGTTAATAAAGCTACGGCAATTAAATCCTGCAAAAGCATCAAGCCGATTAAGATTAAACCATGGGGAGAACGCGTTTCCCGGCGCTCACTTAAAAGACGCAAGACTACCACCGTACTATTAAAAACTAAGGCTAAAGCCAAAAAGGCGGCTCTTGATAAATTTTCCCCAAAGCCAAATTTAAATAAAAACCAACCCAAAAGAAAAGCTCCTCCGATTTGAATTAATCCCAAGCGGAAAATTTTTCCTCCTGCTTTTTGTAATAAACGAGGCTTTAATTCCAACCCCGCCAAAAAAAGCAACAACAAGATTCCGATCTCGGAAAGCGAATGCGTAATTTCCAAGTCACTTTTGATACCGACGAGGGGCAAAATTAGTCCCAATAAAAGATAGCCGACAACCACGGGCAATTGAAGGGCCGTACTTAATAGGCCAAAAGCCGTGGCTAAAACCACCAAAAGAGAAATATGCGCTAAAGGGGGCAGGGCCGCCATTATTTTTATTTTAATAAATTGCTTTTCTGCGGCCAATATTAAAATTTAAGAGAAACGACAAACTTTTTTCTTCGCCCCCGCTTGAATTTAAGAAACCTCAGCCCACTAGATTTTTAACCTCTTTTATCCTGACAAAAAAAATTAGCTCTGCTCTTAAGCGAATAAATTTTAATAGAGACAAAATTACAAAAAGCGATTATATTAAACAAAGAAGCCTTCTCCAATGAATACTAAGAAAAAAAGAATTAAGATCAATTAATGAAAAACTGGAAAAACTTTTTTCTCCCAGCCAATAAACGCCTTTTCATTTTTTTTAGCCTAATTGCTCTCGGCACTCTCTTTTTCTTGCTCTTTGTTCAAGACGAAGAAAGAGAGAGAAGGGTATTAATAGGCCCTGAAAAAGAAAAAAGCGCAGTTACTGAGGTTGCTAATACTATTCCTTGCCCGGACTTAGAGCAATTAATTGCGCAGTTAAATAATCAGCGTCCTTCCTGGAATGAACTCAACTGTTACCTGCAAAAATTAAAACGCTTCCCTATTTCTTCCCGCAACCAACGCATTATTATCGGCGCGCGCACTTTTGGCCAACGCCCCGATATTCCCCAGCTCTATTTTAATCTCAGCGCGCAGGTTTATCGCCAATTCTCAGTCAATGTCTCCAGTCTCCTTTTCCCTTTTGCACCGCCCTATATTGATTCGCAGGGAGATAATCTTTCCTACCCTCTTGACGCGCAAGCTCTCGACGAAAAATTACGCGCCTTTAGTGTTATGGCCATTAAGGAGAAGCAAAGAGGGAAATTATTGATTTTTGTCAATGATTATCCTCCGCAAAATGGAATCCCGGCGGCCAAAAATAGTGCTGAATTCCGGGCTTGGGTTTTACAAAAACAAGTTCCGGAAAAGAAAAAAGAAGCCCAAATAGCAGAAAAATTAAAAGCCGAATTTTTTGTTCCTTTTCCCTTGGAAATCGAACGAATTTTTTCTCCCTCCTATCAACCGTATCTTAATCGCAATCTTCCCTCGCAAGATCTTTTAGCTTTAGCCCAATGGTACATCGACACAATTGCTAATGCGGTCCGGCCTTTATTTAAAGGGCGTCTTGTTTTACCGCGCTATCCTTTCCAAAGTCTTCCCAGTTTAGAAAAAAGCCCGGAAATGGATTGGCATGATTTAAAAATGAAGGGCTTTGATCAAGTAAATTTTTCTCTCATTCCTGAATGTGATGAAAAAACTACTCTCAAATTTGCTCAGCAACAATTTTCCTATTACGCTCAACTCGCCCGCGAACAACAAATACCTTGGGGCTTGGGTGAATTGGATCTCTGGCGCAAGCATTACGAAAAATGCGGGGTTAATTTTGAAGAAAAAGAAGCCCTTCTCTGGACAAAATTGCTCGACCTTCTGCGTCAACAAAACCCTCCTCCAGTTTATCTGGCCTTGGGATTAGACGAAGATGTTGACCCCACCAAAACTAACCCGCCCACGCTTAAAGTCATCCAAGATTGGCTCCTTAATCCTGACTAAATTTAGGCTTCCAATCATATTTATCTCATCTTGGTCACAATCAAAGGACCTTGCTCTGTCACTAACACTGTTTCCTCAAAATGTCCAGCCCTAGATCTATCTTGCGTCCGTACCGTCCAGCCGTCTTCCGCAGTTTCCAATTCAGGACTACCTTCAGTGTACATCACTTCCACCGCTAAAGCCTGTCCTACTTGTAATTGTTGCCCCCGCCCCGGTTTGCCGAAACAGGGAATTGCCGGGGGCAGATGAAGCTCCGGGCCAATCCCATGTCCGGTATAATCACGCACCACGGACCAGCCTGCATTTTCAATAATCCGTTGCATCGCCGCGCTAATATCACCGACATGTTGCCCGGGGCGGCATTGCGCCAAGGCTTCTTCTAAGGCTCGCTGCCCCTGTTGACAAAAAGCCTGCTGTTGATAAAGATCTTTGCCCACAATCATTGTCAGAGCGGTGTCGAGGTAAATTCCTTGATAAATAAGCCCTAAATCAATACTTAATAAATCGCCTTCCCTTAAAATTCGCTCTCCGGGAAGAGCGTGAATAACTTCTTCATTCACCGCGGTAATAATCGTGGCCGGATAACCACGGTAGCCCTTAAAAGCTGCGCTAACACCTTGATCCCGGAAAAATTTCTCCGCAAGTTGATCAAGCTCTTTGGTCTTTATCCCCGGCTTAACCCGTTGCCGCAATATTCTTTTTAGTTCAGCGGCAATAGCACCACCTTTTTTTAGGCTTTCCTGTTCTTTTGAACTTAAAATAATTTTTTTATTTTTTCTTTTTTTCACCTCTTTTTTGGCGGTATTCGGTAACGATTTGCCAAATTGCTTCCGCCACCTCTTCAATTCCCGGGCTACCATCAAGCTCGTGCAAAATTTTCATTTCCCGGTAATATTCTAAAATAGGGCTAATATTGGCTTCATAAATTGCCAAACGCCGCGCAATAACACTTGGTTTTTCATCAAGACGGTGCTCGAGGCGTTTTCTTTTTTCTAGGCGTTGCATAATTTGCCGACGGGAAAGAAAAAGGAAAATTGCTAAATCCATCTCCCCCCAAAGTTGACGATAATAAGGGGAGTGAAGCTGATTTAAATCACGCGGGTAACCCTCAATTACAACTCCATCGCCTTTTTTATAACCTCTTTTTTTCAACCAAAATTCAATAATTTGGTGTAAAAGTTGATCCGGCACCAACTCTCCTTGAAGCCAAAAGGAAGCCGCTTTTAATCCCCAGGGCGTTTTTTCTTGGTAGGCCCGGCGCAGAATTTTACCTGGGGAGACCCACAAATATCCTAAGCGCTGCGCCAAAATTTCGGCCTGGGTTGATTTTCCCGAAGCCTGCGGGCCTAAGATCGTAATCTTCATCAATTTATTTTAAAAAACCCTCGTAATCGCGCATTACGAGCATTGATTCTAATTGTTTGGCTGTTTCGATAATCACCGAAACAACAATCAAAATTCCCGTTCCTCCCAATTGAAAAGTTGTAACACCAGTCAGGCGAGGAGTTAAAAGCGGCAAAATCGCGACCAAACCCAAAAAAACAGCTCCAACCAAAGTAATGCGGCTGAGGACCTGATTAAGAAATTTTACCGTAGCCCGCCCGGGGCGGATTCCGGGGATAAAACCACCCTGTTTTTGTAAATTCTCGGCCACATCATGCGGATTAAATTGAATTGCGGTATAAAAATAAGTAAACCCGACAACCAGAAGAAAATAAAATAAACCGTAAATAAGTTGATTATTTAATAATTCAATCAAAAATTGGGCACTGCGGGTAATAAAGGGCCAGGGGAGGTTGGTCAAAAAATTGGCCAACATACTCGGTAATAAAAGCAGAGAAAGAGCAAAAATAATCGGCATTACCCCGGCCTGATTAAGACGCAGCGGCAGATGCGTCTTTAATCCGCCATAACCTCGTCTTCCTTGGCCCCGTTGAGCATACTGGATGGGGATTTCTCTTTGAGCTTCGTTAATTATAATAATGCCGCCGATAACACCAATAACCATAAGGACAAAAGTGAGTAAATGCAGGGCGCTCTGTCCTGTTTGGGCTAATAAAGTACGGACAAAAGAAACGGTCATCCCCGAAAGAACCCCGGCAAAAATTAAGATTGAAATTCCATTTCCCAAACCATAAAGGTTAATTTGCTCTCCCAGCCAGACCAATAAAATACTGCCGCTAACCAGTGAAGTAAGCATTAAAAGTAATTGCGGCCAACTCAATTCACCAATTATTCCTTGATTACGGAGCAAGAAATACATCCCAATTGCCTGGATTAAGGCAAGGGGAACACTTAAAATGCGGGTGTATTGGTTAATTTTTCGCTGCCCTTCCTTACCTTCTTTACTTAAACGCTCCAAGGAAGGAATAACCATTGTTAGTAACTGCAAAACAATTGAAGCATTAATATAAGGATTTAAGCCCAAGGCAATAATCGAGAAATTACTTAATGCTCCGCCGGAAAAAAGGTTCAGTAGGTTGAGAAATTCACTTTGGGCAAAAAGAAGCCGAAAAGCATTCAAATTTACTCCGGGAAGGGGAATATGAGCCAAGAGACGAAAAACCGTCAAAATAAAAAGGGTAAAAAGAAGTTTTTGCTTAATTTCCGGATTACGCCAGACCGATCGCCAAAAATTTCCCATTGCGGGTTGATTACTCGTCTATTATACCACCAAGTTTTTCTACTTGGGCGCGAGCATTGCGGCTAAAAAGAAAACCCCGCAAATGTAACTTTTTCTTTAATTCTCCTTTAGCCAAAAGCTTAATTCCCGCCGCGGGTACTTTTTTGACAATTCCCTTTTCTTTTAGATCCGCGGGAGAAACCCTGCTTCCGGCACGGAAAACATTCAAGCGCGCCAGATCAACTCCCAAAGGCTTGGGGCGATGACTTTTGAAGCCTTTCCCGCGGAGAAAGGGGAGGCGTTTGATTAGTTTTAATTGCCCTCCTTCAAAGCCAAGTTTAACCTTGGAACGGGCTTTTTGGCCTTTCATTCCCCGCCCCGAGGTTTTTCCTTTGCCACTACCGCGACCTCGGCCAACCCTCTTCGAGCGACGATGAACAATGGGAGGTAATTGATGAAGAAACATGATTAATTTAATCTTTTTTCTTTACTCGGCGACGCCGCTGTTTATTAGGTTGATTTAATAATTGCAATGCTTTAAGCGTCGCATCAACTGTATTTTTTTTATTGCGTGTCCCCAAATTTTTCCCGACCAAATTTTTAATCCCTGCCGCTTCCGCTACTGCCCGCATCGCTCCTCCAATAATTAGACCCGTGCCAGGAGGGGCTGGTTTAAGCAAAACATGAACCGCGCCCCGTCGTAATTCAATGCGGTGGGGAATGGTCTGATGTTCTCCAACTAAAGGAACCCGAATCATTTTTTCCCGCGCTTTACGCGAGGCCTTGCGAACCGCTGAATAAACATCAGGAGCCCGGCATAAAGCCGCTCCAACCTGGCCTTGGCCATCGCCCACTACTGCCAGACAAGTAAAACTTAAACGATTCCCGCCTTCAGTTTTCTTGGAAACCCGTTTTATTTCGACAACTTTTTGTAAAAAATCATTCCGTTCAGCCATGTTTTAATAATAAACTAAAATCGCAACCCTCCACTGCGTGCGCCTTCAGCAAGGGCTTTCACCCGTCCGTGGTAGCGGTAACAGCCACGGTCAAAAACAACCGTCGTTATCTCTTTTTCCTGTGCCTTTGCCGCAAGATGTTGCCCGACTAAAAAGGCAATGGCGGTTTTATTTTTATTCTTTTTTTCTTCTGCCGAAAGATTTAAGTCCGAAAAAGAAACCAGGGTCTGCCCGGCCTGATCATCAATAATTTGGGCGTAGATATGTTTAAGAGAGCGAAAAACACTCAGGCGCAGACGCCTCTTTTCTTTAAGTTTTAAGCGAACACGGCGCTGACGACGCTGACGCATTGCCTTTTTACGCCGAAGAATTTTAGTCAACTTTGTTCGTTTACTCATCTTAAAATTAAGCTCCAGCTCCTTTGGCCGCCTTGCCCGGCTTGCGGCGGATAATTTCTCCTTGATAACGAATTCCCGTTCCTTTGTAAGGTTCGGGTTTGCGCACCCGACGGACTTGGGCCGCAAATTCCCCGACCCTTTGCTTATCAATTCCCCGAATAAAAATTTTCGTTTTTTCCGCTCTAACCTCCAAATCAGCGGGAATTCTCATTTTAACGGGATGGGAAAATCCGACTTGAAGAATTAATTGTCCTTCTTTAACTTCAGCCCGATACCCTAAGCCAACTAATTCTAAAACTTTTTCATAGCCCTGACTAACCCCCTTTACAGCATTAGCCAATAACGCCCGCCAAGTTCCATGCAGGGCGCGAGTTGTCCGTGTTTCATCACGCGGCTTAACCAATAAAAGATTATCCTTCATTTCTAATTCCAAAACCAAAGGAAGATTAAATTTTAATCTTCCTTGCGGGCCCTCGACCAAAACTTGGTTCTGCGGATCAATTTTGACCGCCACTTTTTCGGGAAGAGGAATGGGTTGTTTACCAATACGTGACATTTACCAAACTTCTAATAATAATTCTCCTCCCAGGTTACGCTGTCGAGCTTCGCGTCCGCTCATTATTCCCTGGGGAGTTGAAAGAATACAAATTCCATAGCCGTCGCGGACATAGGGAATATCTTTAACCCTGACATATTTACGACAACCGGGTTTAGAAATCTGCCGCGCATCAGTAAAAGCCTTTTTGCTTTTTTCATAAAGAAAAACAACCAAAAAATCACGGCCATTTTTTTTAATTTGAAAATCTTCAATAAAATTATAATTCTGCAAAACCCTTACAATTGCCTCCGCGAGTTTAGAATGAGGAATCCAAACCTCTCTTTTACCCACGAGGTAGGCATTTTTAATCCTAATAATGGTGTCGCCAACAGGATCAGTAATTAAAACCATTTTTACCAACTACTTTTTTGTACCCCCGGCAACTCTCCCCGCAGGGCATGTTCCCGAAAACAAATTCGACACATTTTGAATTTACGCAAATAAGAACGCGGGCGCCCGCACAAAAAGCAGCGATTATAGGCCCGGGTACGGTACTTTGGTTTGCGTTTAGCTCTTAAAATCCAAGATTTTTGCGGCATAATATTATCTTACTCTTTAGCGTCAACTAAAGGACGCGGTTTTAAGGGACAGCCCAGTTTGCGCAACAATAATTCTGCTTCTTTATCATTAAGAGAAGAGGTAACAATTGTAACTTGTAATCCGCGAATTTTTCGCGTCTGATGAGGGTCAATTTCCGGAAAAACAAGCTGTTCCTCAAGTCCCAAAGAATAATTCCCGTGCCCGTCAAAACCTTTTAAATCCAATCCTTGAAAATCGCGGGTGCGCGGCAAAACAATATTAAAGAGCTTATCCAAAAATTCGTACATTCGCCGCCCCCGTAAGGTTACCATACAACCAATCGGCATTCCTTGGCGCAAAGAGAACCCGGCAACAGATTTGCGGGCGCGCCGAATTACTGGCTCCTGTCCGGCAATTAAACGCAGATCCTCACAGGCTTCTTCCAGCTCCTTTTTTTCTTTAACAGCTTGACCTACTCCAATATTTAAGACCACCTTTTGCAAACGGGGTACTTGCCAGGGATTAGAATATCCCAATTCCTGTTGTAATTCCGGAATTATTTTTTCTTCAAATATTTTTTTCAATCGACTCATGATTTAATCTCCTGCTCACATTTACGACAAAAACGAACCTTGTCTTTTTTTTCTCCGCGGTAACCAACGCGCGTTTTTTGTTTACAATGAGGACAGATCAACATGACTTTACTTACATCTAAAGGGCGGGGCACGGTAATAATGCCCCCGGCGCGATTGCCCCACGGCCGCTGATGTTTTTTGATCAAGTTTACTCCCGCGACCAACACTCGCCGCTGGCGCGGAAAAACGCGTTCGACTTCACCCTGTTTCCCGCGGTCTTTTCCGCTGATAACTTCAACTTTATCACCTTTTTTAATTTTAATCTTTGGTTGCGTCATTGTTTAAACAATTTCTTGGGCTAAAGAAGCAATTTTATCATAACCTAAATCTTTAATTTCTCGTGCAATAGGCCCAAAAATCCGAGTTGCGACTGGATAGCCCCGCTTATCAATAATTACCGCTGCATTATCATCAAAACGAACATAAGAACCATCGGGCCGTCGTTTTTCCTTGCGTGTCCGTACTATCAGAGCGCGAACAATATCACCGTCTTTAACATTCCCATCAGGCGCAGCTTTTTTAACTACTGCCGAAATAATATCTCCGATCCCGGCGTATTTTTTCTTACTGCTACCGGGAATAGAAAGGCACATAATTTCCTTGGCCCCACTGTTATCGGTAACTTTTAAATAACTTTGTGGTTGAATCATAATTTAATAATTTTTATTTTAATACTCGTACCACTCGCCACCGCTTTAACTTAGAAAGAGGGCGGCTTTCTTCAATCACAACACTGGTCCCCTCGGCAATATTTTCTTCGCTATGAGCATAAAATTTTTTCTTACGCCGAATCCGTTTTTCGTAACGGGGATGCTTGAATAAGCGCACCACTTCGACAACAACGGTTTTTTCCATTTTATTGGAAACCACTTTTCCCTGTAATCTTTTACGCGGCATATTTTTCCTCCTTTCGTTTTTGATCTAAAATAAAAAGAGTTTGCGCAATTTGTCGTCTAAGCTTCCGTAATTGGCTATAATCGGACAATTTTTTAAGTTGATGTTTAAGTTT
>JALUVT010000039.1 GCA_027020325.1 bacterium | reverse complement strand
TAACTATCTCGAAGACTTATTCCCCCAAAAGTTTATTAATTTGAGTTTCGGCGAAACAATACGCAAATTCCAAAATGCTATCAACCAGAACCAAGAATTGATAGAAAAAAAATTCGGCCCCCAAATCACTAAATTAATTTCTACTGCCAGTGTCAGTAAGTTACTACCATTAGTTGCTGTTGAAAAAATATTTGAAGACTTGATTAAAGAAGCCCCACCTAATATTTCGGTTCTGTTCGATGGATTACCCCGTGAAGAGAGTCAAATTACCTTGGTTAACAAAAAATCAGTAGATATTAGCAAACAAGGATACCAAGTGATTTACTTTTATCTCGATTTAATCGATCCTATTTTAGACCAAAGGATGGAATCACGCCGCGTTTGCCCTCAATGCGGTTTGGTTGATAATATTCTTACTGTAAGTCGTGCTCTACCGCAGTGGAATGAAAAAGAAAAAAAAGTTAATTTAGTTTGTCCCCGTTGTAATACCCTATTAGAAAGGAAAAAAGGTGATCAATTAAGTCCCGCTGTTTATAGCCGCCGCCGAAAGATGGAAAAAATAATTCACCTTTTAAAGGAAAATACTCCTCCAACTGTAAAATTTATCTCTTTACGAACCGAAATTCCAGTAAATGAATTCAACGGAGAAGACGAAGATTTGAATTTAATAAATATCTTTAATTTTCAAAATGGAAAGATGGAAATTAGCCTCCAACGACAACAAGTAAAATGGCAAGGACAAGAATACTATTCTTTGGCACCTCGTAAAGCAGTTGCTTTAATGATAGAAAAACTTGCCCAAAATCTGAGTTAAATCTTTATTTTTCTTTTTTTGCCTCGCGAGCTAAGAATTCTTCTACTTTCCCCCATTGCGCCCCATACAAAACTTCTTCAGTAACTAAAGGATAATCAACAATCTCTTCTTTTTTAAAATAAATCGCAATCTCCTTTTCCGCCTCTTCAACTGACCCCGAAGCATGAACCAAATTGCGCACCGGATGTTCTAATAAATCGGCTAATTCATAAGATTCGACCGTAAAATCACCCCGTATAGTCCCTACATCAGCATCCAAAGGGTTAGTCGAGCCAACTGTTTTGCGTCCTAGTGCCACCGCATGAGCCCCCTGCCAAACCATTGCCAACATTGGTTTCCCTTGAATATCTTTAATAATCATTTCCCGAACCCATTTTCCAATCTCAATTGGATCCCGCTGATCTTCTATTCCTTTAGCCCGACGACTTTTTAATGTCTTTTCTCCCACATTACGATACCACCACTCAGCATCAGGATACTGCTGAGCCAAATGTTCTGCTGTTGGAACCACTAGTTTACAAGCCACTAATTTCATCCCCCGCCGTTCAAAACGCTGGATAATTTCACCAATCAAATGGCGTTGGATGGCATCGGATTTTACCGCGATAAAAGTTCTTTCTTTACGAATCGGCATTTTCAATCCAGTTCCCGATAAGGTTTAGGAATAATACTTATTTTACCATTTTTGTAAACTGTCACTAACACAAACTGCGGCAAAAAATTTTTACAATCCTGACCACAAGCCGCCCCCACCGTGACCATTTTCAATTTTGTCTGTGGCTCAAAATATTGAGAAAAATAATGCAAATCACCGAAAAAAAGATAATCAACACCAAAATCAGCAAAAAGATCTAGTAATTCTTGTCGCTGTTGTTGAACCAAAGGCCGTCCCAACTGCTCTCCCATAATTTTTCGAGGAAATTGCTCATTGTATAAAGGAATATGCATAAAAACAAATAAGCGGCTCGCACCCTTTTCTTTACTCTTCAATAATTCTTGAATCAACCACTGACGCTGCTCTTCTCCCAAGCCTTTCTCATGATCGGCATTATTAAGAAAAATAAAATAATTTCCCTTTTCCTGCCACGAATGATAGGGTTGGGCGCTAAAAATTCGCTGCCAATTTTTCAAGCTATGCTCGGGGTACCAATTGAAATCGTGATCCCCAGGAACAATAAAATAAGGTCGTCCTGTTTGCTCAAGATATTTCCGTGCCTGCTCCAGCGCTTTTATTTCGCCATCATTTGTTAAATCTCCTAAATGAACCACAAAATCAACATCTAATTGTTGAATTCGTTTCAAAATTAAAGGAAAATAATAATCATCTTCATGTGAATCAGAAACTATTGCCCATTTTGCGACAACAGCAGTCGACGAATTTTTTGCGGGAGCAGGCCAAAATTTAATTTTCAACCACGAAGGCAACGCCTCCCTACCCCATTCTTTTTTCTCTTTCAATAAATTTAATAAAGACTCCAAGGCAAAATTATTACTTTTAGACCCGGTCTTTACCCCCAGAACACCAGGAGTGAAATTAATAATTTTTTCCCTCTGCGCCCAATAAACAAAAGACAGACCCAACGCTACTAGCAAAAAAAAGAGAAAAAAAACGAGCTTTTTTTTCTTCCCTTTGGGAGGACGACCCCTTTTCTTCTTTTTATTAAAAAATCGAATCATAGTATTTTGATATCCTCTGATATATAATTACATATTTTGTAGAAATCTGATATTTAACAATTCCAACCCTTGTGCCAAAATTTTACCTACCGCCAAACTTAAAGTTAAACGAAAAATTTTTTGTCTTTTATCCCGAGCCTGCAAAATTGGGATCTGCTGATAGAATGTATTAAAATCTTGCGCCAAATTGAATAAAAAATTACATAATAAATGAGGAGCGTAATTCATTGCCACTTCCTTAACTATTTCCGGAAAACGAGATAAGTTTAATAAAATTCTTCGCTCTTCAGGAAAAATCGCTTCTGGAAAAACAAAGTCACTTTCTTCAGCCCGGAAATTTCCTTTATTCAGCAGAGATTGAATCCGAGCAAAGGTGTAGAGTAAATATGGGCCTGAATTGCCACTCAAACTAATAGAATCTTGTAAATCAAAAGTAATATCATCGGCACGATTGTATTTTAGTAACCCGTATTTCAATGCCGCCAGGCTAATTATTAAAACTTTTTCTTCCTCTTTCGTGAATTCTCTAACCAAAGACTTAATTTTCTCTAATAAATCATCAGCAGAAACAATTGTCCCCGCCCGCGAACTCATTTTCCCTACCCCTTTTAAGCGCACATAACCATAATTTATATGTGAAAATTGTTCTCGACAACCAATCCCCAATTGTTCACAAAGACTAAATAATTGCTGCAGATATAATTTTTGATCATTCCCAATAACCCAGAGATATTTATCCGCTTTAAATCGCTCTATTTTTTTCTTGGTCAAAATTAAATCTTGAGTATGATATAAG
>JALUVT010000038.1 GCA_027020325.1 bacterium | reverse complement strand
TTCTCTTTCCGTTAGCAGAGCGATATCTTCTTGGAGTAAATCTTCTTCTTCCAAGACATCGAGCCCGGCTCCAGCGACTTTGCCTGTTTCGAGAGCTTTGATTAAAGCCGAAGTATCAATAAGCCCCCCCCGTGCGGTATTAATTAAATAAACTCCTTCTTTCATCTGAGCAAATTCTTTTTCCCCTAAAAGGTGATAAGTTTTTTCATTAAGAGGGAGGTGGAGGGTAATAATATCCGCCCCTCTCAACAGTTTTTCCCATTCAACATATTGAAACCCTGTTCTTTGTGCTTGGGCGGGATCGGGGTGCAGGTCATAGACCCAGACTTCCATTCCCAGCCCGACGGCAATTCGTGCTACTTGTAGACCAATATTCCCTCCTCCGATAATACCGAGAATTTTACCCTTGACATCCCAGCCCCGCAGGCCATGGTAGTCAAATTTACCTTCATTAATCCGTTCCCAAGTTTCTTTAAGGCGTCGGGCCAAAGAAAGAAGAAGGGCAATGGTGTGCTCGGCGACGGTATTGGAACCGTAATGAGGAACATTACAAACAACTACTCCCCTTTCCCTTGCGGCATCAAGGTCAATGTGGTCAAAGCCGGTGGAGCGGGTGGTAATTAGGCGCAGTTGCGGTAATTGCGCTAAGTGTTGGGCGGTAATCGTGGTTCCGACAAAGGGAGAAATAATTTCCCAGTCATTTCTTTCCTGCAGTAATAAAGAAAGGTCTTTTTCCTCGCGACAGACAACCTCATGCCCGACTAATTCTTGTTGAAAAAAATCTTTTTGTCCCGCTTCACTGATTTGCGTGAAAAGAATTTTCATCAGTTTAATTATGACATAGAGTTATTTTTTTGTAAAAAATTTTTCTTGCTTCCATTTTGCAGAGGAAAAAATCAACGGACAAAAAGCGAAATCAAGGGTAAAAAGACCATTGCCAAAAGAGTGATAAAAATAACAATAGTCCAGAAACGGCGGTATTTATGAAAAATTTCCATCGTTATTTTTCCCGTAAACGATAAAAACGACGCCGTCCCAACTGTAAAATATCGCCGTTAGCGGGACGATAGTTAGGATCTTGAATTGGACTGCGGTTAATGCGAACCCCATTTTGCTGCAAAAGGCGTTTGGCCGCACTGCGGCTGGCAACTAATTTTTGTTCCCGTAAAAGATCAATCAATTTCATCCCCGCGGGGAAAGAAATTTCTTGTAAATCACGCGGCAGTTGATGTTTTTGAAAGACAGCGGCAAAGTACTGCTCTGCTTCCTCGGCCGCGGCGGGGCCGTGGTAGAGGCGGCAGATTTTGGCGGCCAGAACCTTTTTGACCTCCATTGGATTTAATCCTGCGGCTAATTCCTTTTGCCAAGAATTGATTTCCGTTGCCGGAGTGTCGGTGCAGCGGCTTAGGTATTCGAGAATCAAATCATCTTGGAGGGCCATTAATTTACCATACATTTCGCGGGGGGGATCAGTAATGTTAATCACATTACCCAAACTTTTACTCATCTTGCGGCCGTCAGATCCGACTAAAAGCGGACAGGTTAAGACAAATTTCTCTTTTTGGCGCTTTGTTTTCAACAATTGACGGCCGATAAGCATATTGAAAGTTTGGTCCGTGCCTCCGATTTCTCCATCAACATTGAGAGCAACACTGTCGTAAGCCTGAAGTAAGGGATAAATAAATTCGTGGAGAAAAATTGGTTTTCCTTCGCTAATTCGTTTTTGGAACATATCGCGTTCCAAGAGTTGCTGGACAGTAAAATTGGCGCTGAGGTGAATAATTTTATTTAAATCCATTGTCCCCAGCCATTGACTATTAAAACGGATTTCCGCTGCCTGAGGCCCGGAAAAATCTAAAATTAAAGAAACTTGCTCTTGGTAAGTTTGGGCGTTTTTTAAAACCTCGGCCTGGGTTAACTGGGGCCGCGCTTTTTCTTTGCCTGTAGGGTCACCGATCATGGCCGTAAAATCGCCGATCAAAAAAATAACTTTATGTCCCAGCTGTTGGAATTCCTTTAATTTTCGCAGGACAATCGTATGACCGAGGTGAATATTAGGCGAAGAGGGATCAACGCCAAGGTAAATTGTTAACTGCTCTCCTTGTTGCAGTTTATCCCGTAAAAAATCAGCCGTGGGATAGATGGCACTGACATTGTAAGTAAGAAGATGTTCAATGGCCGCGTTGCTGGGCATGGTTCTAATTTGCGTTTGATTATACCATTTTTACCCGCTATAATCATTCTAGCATGGCCTGGATTAAACGACGGCGCAAAAAGAAAAAAAATCTTTCTCTCTGGGTACGGCGCTTTCAACGGCGGCGGCGACGGAAAAGCCGTTTTTCGCGACGCTGGAAAATTCTTTCTTTTTTTGCTTTGAGCCTGCTTTTTTTAACTATTTTAGCCTTAATTACAGCCCTCGGTGTAATTGCCTATTTTGCCAAAGATCTCCCCTCCCCGACTCAATTAAGCCAGCGCGAGGTTCCGCAGTCAACAAAAATTTATTCCCGTCAGGGAGACCTTCTTTATGAAGTTTATACTGACCAACGCCGGACATTGGTTGACTTAAATGATATTCCGCAAGTTTTAATTGACGCCACTTTAGCGGTTGAGGATGCGGAATTTTACCAGCACCGCGGTTTTGATCTTAAAGGAATCCTTTATGCTCTTTACCGGACGCTTTTTACCGGAAATCTTCAAGGGGGGTCAACAATTTCCCAGCAGTTAGTCAAAAATGTTCTTTTATCGCCGGAACGGACTCTTGTGCGCAAGATTAAAGAATTTATTCTCGCCCTGGAAGTAGAACGACGCTACAGTAAAGACGAAATTCTGCAGATGTATCTTAATGAAGTCCCTTATGGGGGGCCGGCTTGGGGAGTGGGAGCGGCCTCAGAAATGTATTTTGGTAAGCATGTCCGAGATCTTAATTTGGCCGAGGCGGCTTTGTTGGCGGGGTTGCCGCAAAGCCCCAGTCTCTATTCTCCTTACGGCGCCTATCCCGAAAATGCAAAAGCCCGGCAGGAATATGTCCTTAAATTAATGGTTAAACACGGATTCATTACTCCGCAGGAAGCTGAAGAGGCCAAGAATACCCCGCTTAATTTTCTCCCTCCGCCGGGAACAATGATTAAAGCCCCTCATTTTGTGATGTATGTAAAAAACAAACTCGTTCAGGAATTTGGAGAAAAAATGGCCGCCCAGGGAGGGTTGCGGGTTTGGACAACTTTGGATATGAATTACCAGCGAATTGCTGAAGAAGAGGTGCGGGCGCAGTTGGAGCGTTTGGCCCAGGCCCAAGCC
>JALUVT010000037.1 GCA_027020325.1 bacterium | reverse complement strand
AAAATTTACATTAATCATTTCCATTATTGATTCTTGTTGTGGTGGCCAAAAAACATTTAATTCTACCCCCTCGGGAAAAACCAATTTTTCTCCTTGCGTCAAACTCCGTGCCGGAATTTGTAATTCTTTAACTATCTGGCGGAATTTCTGATAATCAAAACTGTCATAAGGAACAGGATTATAGAAAATTTGTCCAACCTGATAATGCGACAAAACCGTCAATAAACCACGGAGGTGATCACTATGAGGGTGGGTCAAAAAAATAATGTCCAAACGGCGATCAAAAGGAGGCAAAATTTGATCCAAAAAATTTAAGACTGTTTCATTGGGCCCCCCATCAACTAATAAACGAAAAGAACCCGGTGTTTCAATAAAAATTGCATCTCCTTCACCAACGGCAAAAAACTTAACTTTAAGCTGCTTTTGCGGATTAAGCCTGAAAAAAACATAAAAATTTGCTAAAAATAAAAGCAATAAAAAAATAAGCAGCCTTTTTCGCTGTAAGTAAATAATTTTAAGCAACATTCTTTGATGATTGATAAACAAAACGCCACCACCAAAGCCCAAGAAAAAAATAATAAAGAAGGACTGCCCACCAAGGAAAAAAACTGACACGCCAAAAAAAACTATTGCGGCCCAACACATTAACCCAGCGAACAAAATATTCCAAAGGTAACCACAACAAAAAAGTAAAGGGGGCCATTAAAAAAGAAGGCAAAATAAAACTGAACAACAGCCATAATAACCCGTAAGCCATTAAACCTTCAATTACCGGCAGAATCACAATGTTACTAAACAATGATAGAGATGAGAATTCTCCAAATAAAAATAATAACCAAGGCAAAAGAAAAAGCTGAACTGCTAATGTTGTTGCAACAATATCACCAACAAAGGGAATAAAAGAACAACTAATCCGCAAAAAAGGGTAAAACAAAAACAAAGCAAGGGTTGCCCCAAAAGAGAGTTGAAAACTGACACTACGATATAAAAAGGGATTGCCGATTAACATTAAAGTCGCGCTACTTAAAAGCATTAGCAAATTATGTTTTAGGTTGCCAGTAGTAAGTGCTAAAAAACTGAAAAGCCCCATAACAATAGCTCTAACAATTGGCGGATCAAACCCAGCAATAAATCCATAAATTAAAACCAAAATTAAGGCTAAAAGGAATTGCAATCGCTTATCCAAAAAACGAAACAACATTAAGACCAAACCAATTAATAGCGAAACATTAAATCCCGAAGCAACAATAATGTGGAGTAATCCTAAATAACGCAATCGTTGATAAAACATTGGTTCCAATTCTGACCGTACTCCCAAAACAATTCCAGCCAAAAGCGAGGCATGGGGCTCAGGAAAGTGAGTTTGGATTTGCCGCAAAAGAAGACCGCGCCATTTTAGTAAAGTTTCTATAAAAGTAACTCCAAGGCTATAATTAGCTTCTACTTTTAATAATTGTGGTTGTAATAATAGAGCATAAACACCCTTAGTTTGCAAATAATTTCGAAAAGAAAGTGCACTTTCCCCTTGGGGTAAAGCAATAACCCCCCTTAAAGAAAGATTATCTTTATAATGTAAGGAATTTTTAGTTCGTAACCGCACCAAGATACCTCCCTCAACAATATTTAAACGCGGCTGTAGGCGCAAAGAATCAGCAATCCTTATATAATGAGGACGAATAACAAACTCTAGCTTCCCTTTCTTTTTTCGAATCAAGGAATTAATTTCCCCTTCTACTTCCACTTCCCTTCCTTGTAGCTGGTCAACTCTAATGCTCGTAGAAGCTGGAAGCGCTAACTGATAACGCCAAAAACCAAGGAGGGCAACAAAAATAAAAATAGCCAGATACCAAAAGGGATTGTAATCACGAAAAATAAAAAAATAAAACAAAAAAGCCAATAAAATTAACGGAAAAATAGATAGGAAAGGCGCTTCAACTAAAGAACCAAGGAAAATTCCTAACCAAAACGCACAATTAATAATCAACAAAGTCATTAGGGAACTTTAAGATAAGGCTTTATTTTGGCTAATGTCTTGGGGCCAATTCCCTTTACGCGAACAAGCTCGTCAACCGAAGAAAAAGGACGATTTTCAATTATCCGACGAGCAAAAACTGGTCCAATTCCTGGAAGACTAATCAATTCTTCTAAAGAAGCGTTATTTAAGCTTATTTTTCCCCTTTTCTGCTTCGGTGAAGAGTTAATTTGGGGTTTTTGTAGTCGATTTTGAGAGGAAGCTAAAGCATTCTCGGAGATGGAAGGAATGAAAAACTTATCACTATCTTTTAATTTAGCGGCAAGATTTATATATTCGGCAACCCAATCTAAATCAGCTTTCTCGGTTAATCCACCGGCTTTATCTAATAAATGAAAAACTCTCGTCCCCGGAACAAATTGATAAACTCCCGGCTTCTTAACCTCTCCTGAAATTTCAACAAAAATCAAATTTGGAGAGGGGCTGGCTAAAAATTTTTGGGGAGAAGGTGATGTGTTATTAGACTCAAGATACCATTCTCCACGAGGAGCGGAACGATTAATTAAAAATGTCAAAACTAGCCCACCGAAGAAGATTCCTAATAATAGCGAAAGAGCGATAATTCTTTCTCGTCTTTCTGGATCCACTTATACTAGTATATCATAAAAAAGTAAAAGTTGATAATTACTTGACAGGATTAAGTTACTAAGATATTATAGCCCTAACAGATATTGGAATAATGAGAAAATTGAAATCCAAACCCCTGTTTACAATTTCGGTTGCCGCAGAGTTAACTGATTCTCATCCGCGAACATTAATGCTTTATGAACAAAGAGGAGTTCTTCACCCGGCGCGTACCGCAACAAACCGCCGTCTTTATAGTCCTCAAAATATTGCTGAAATTCGTTTTATTCAACATTTAACACAAAAATATGGAATTAATCTTGCCGGGGTAAAAATAATTCAAAAGGCAATAAAATTTTGCCGACTTCATAAAGTAGACTTGAGAAAGGAGCTCTTCCCTGAATTTAAAGAACCAGATATTTTTTAGAATTTCGTGAGAATTTCCTCGACTGCTAATTAATTTTATTTCACCAAGAGAGGGGCCGTTTTTTTCTAATCGCTTAAAACAAAATTGATAATTTTATTCGGGACAAAAACTACTCTTTTTAGCTCTTTTCCTTCTAAATATTTTTTTATTAAGGAATCTTTGCGAGCCTCAATTTCAACAACAGCTGCATCTGCTCCCCAAGGTATTTTCAAACGACCTTTAACCTTTCCGTTAATTTGGACCACTAGAGTCGTTTCCTTTAATTTTAAATGCTTTTCCTC
>JALUVT010000036.1 GCA_027020325.1 bacterium | reverse complement strand
TGAGGTGATAACTAATCTTAAACCCGGCTTCTTTTAACAGCTGTGTTGCCTGGATTACTTCCGCCCGCCCGTGATCACGACGGACAAGACGCAGGACCTCTTCTTGTAAAGTCTGCACTCCCAGTTCAACAGTTGTTACTCCCAAGAAGCGAAGCTCGGTAATAGCTTGCGCGGTGATGAAATTGGGGCGGGTCTCAATATTGATGCCGACAATACGATGGGGAGCCTCTTCGTTAAGTTTTTGTAACTGGGCTAAGGATTGGCGGGCCAAGAATTCTTCTCGGGCCGGATTAGGTTCTAAGCCCAAGTTGCAGGCAATAAAACACTCTTTAACAAACCATTGCCGGTAGGACCAAGGATAGGCTGACCAGGAGCCGCCTTTAATAATTAATTCAATTTTGTCCGTGGGATGGCCAAGGCGTTGATATTGCTGGAGGCGAATTTTAACCTGGCGGCGCGGGTCAAAATTTTCTTGCCCCGCCCGCCTAATTGCCGGTTCGCTGGGAAGATAGCTCCGAGGCAGTTGGGGGGCTAAAGGACAGTAAACACAGCGTCCGCCGCAGGGGTAGGGTTTGGTGAAGAGGGCGAGGGGGACGACCCCGGAAAGGGTGCGAATTTTTTTCAATTGCAGAAGTTGACGCAGATAAATTGTTGTTTTAAGATCGCGCGGATTTTGCGAATAAAAAGCCCAAAGTTCGCTGTTGCGGGGGAGAGGCTGCTGCTGTTGGCGGGCCCAGGAACGCTTTATTTGTTCCAGTTCTTTTTTATTGCGGGGCTGTTTTTTGAGTATAAGTTCGAGTAAAAAGGCGGGATTGTTTTTTTCTTTGAGTGAATTCATAAAATTATTCTACCTGATAGCAGCAAAAACAATCGTCGGGGATAAAAATTTTTAAATTATTGTTCGGTGCAAGAATTTAGCTGGTGAAGATAGCTTTTATTTCTTCCAGGCGCGGTTGGGCGGTTTTGCGGAAAAAATCGGCCCATTGCAACGGCGGAAGGGCCGCAAATTCCTGCCATAAGGCTCGGCCAACGGCAAAGCCGGCCGCACCGTTAGCCGCGGCAATTTCTAGTTGTTTCTTAAATTGAGGATAAGGGGTTCCCCAACTCAATAGGACCCAAGGACAGGGTAAAATTTGCGTCAGCGCACGGCAGTTTTTTTCATTACCGGGAAAGGGAGCTTTGTAGATTGTTAAAGGAAGATTAAGAGCGGCAATTTTTTCCGCACTTTCTAAAATAACCGCGGCGGGTGAATAATTTTTTTCCCCCGGTAATTGATAGGGCAAAACTTCGAGGAGAAAGCCTACTTGTTCATAACTGGCCTGTTGAGCGAGGTAGGAGGCTAGTTCCAATTGGTGGGGAGCAGAATGGGCGCGGGGATGGTAAAAAAGAAGCAACTTAACCATTTCCGCGCCGAGGTTTTTGAGTTGGGTTACACTGTAATCGGCTTGGGTGATTTTTTCTCCTTTAACAACAGTTGCTCCAGAGTGTTCGAGAGTAAGAATAAGTGTTGGTCGGGGAGATGAACTCAAAGTAGGCCAGGCTTTTAATCCTAAAGCTGGGTCAAGGATAACGCCGTTCGCGGCTGCGGCGAGGTGTTGAAGGGCGGTTTCTTTCCATTGGTAAAGAAGTTTCTCCCCTACTTTATCGGGATGGTCGGGATTGATTAGGCGACGGAGACTGTTGCGATGATCAAGGGCAACAATAAAATAAGGAGGTTTCATTTTTACTATTATAGCATTTAACCTCGGGAGGGAAAAAAGATGCAAAAGAAAAATCTTTGCGTTATAATAGAATTAAATTAGGCCGAGGTGGCGGAATCGGCAGACGCGCGAGACTTAAAATCTCGTTCCCCTTGGGGAGTGAGGGTTCAAGTCCCTCCCTCGGCACCAGAAGGAATTATTAATGAGATTAGGATTACCAATCCCTAATATTTATTCCCATGTCTGGGAGCAGCTTTCAGAAGAGGAAAAAAGAAGGCTAGAGGAAGAATTTTTAAGGGTGGTTTTGGAAAGAAGGAAGAATGAATTCTTTAATTTGGTTACAGCGATTGTTAGAGAAGCTTTAGATTCTTCCCTTGTTAGAACTCCAATGATCAATGCGCAAGCCGCAGAAGAATTAAAAAGATTACTGACGCAAGTAGAACAGGAGATATTAACAAAATTACAGGTTGAAGCAGCTTATTTTGCAGTTCAGGGAGTAGAATCGGCAGGTGTGTGTTTGTCTTTGGTTGATTTAGAAGCGAAGATACGAGAGGATGATATTGATCAAGATTGTATTGATCAAAGTGATACACCGCCTTATCTTGTTGAAGTTACCTTCAGGCGTAAACAATATACTAAAGGAGAACCACGTTTGCGTCAGCCTAGCGGTGGAATGGCCGATAATTCACTCGAGTTCGAAATATATTACCGGAAACCAAGGGGGCCAGAAAAAAGATTTGTTTTTCTTCTTAACTTGGGGGAAAATTCTGAGCCGTTAGGGGTTGTTGCTTTTTGTGGTCTGGTAAGCGAAAGAAGTGGCTTGCAGCAGGTCAGAGCTAGTTCCATTGTTAATGATATTGTAAAAAAGGTAATCCAAGGGAATAATTTCCGGGAATTTAAACTTTTGTTAGAGCAAATGGCACAAGATGTAGAAAGAGAAGCCATAAAAGAAGCTTACAAAAGAAAGCAAGCTTTTTCCTCTCAATAATTTTGGTATAATCAGAAAAGTTAAAGAAGCTGGGATAGCTCAAGCGGTAGAGCAGGCGCTTCGTAAGCGTCAGGTTCCGGGTTCAAGTCCCGGTCCCAGCTCCACTAATTTGAGTTATGTTTAAATTTCTGCCCTCTTTACTTAGCTCAATTAGCAAAATTAGCGGCCGCGTTTTTTTAATTACCCTTTTGATTGTTCTTAGCGCGGAAGTTTTGGGCTTGGAAAAAAAATTACAAGAAAAAGAGCAATTATGGCCGCGGCAATTGACTCCGTTGACAAATGCTTATCAAGAGCTTTGGGACAAGTATCAAAAACTGGAAGGACAATATCAGGAATTGAGTTTTGCCGAACATCTCGCTTTTATTGACCGTCTCGCTATTGAACAGAGCCGACAAAAAATTGCGCAAAAATATGAAGAATTGAAAGCGAGCAGCAATGAGGAACAGTGGCGCAAGGTGGAAGCAGTTTATCAAAATTACGAAGCTGCTTTGGCGAAGATGGAACGGAATGAAAATGAAGGTCTTAATGTTGAGGAAAGCAAAAATGCTATTCCCCAATGGGGAGAGATGTTTTTGAACCAAGAGTTTGCCTCCTTACAAAAAGCAATTGAAGAAGAAAAAAAGAAATTGG
>JALUVT010000035.1 GCA_027020325.1 bacterium | reverse complement strand
AACAATTCTTTTCTCAAAAAAATTTTTCTTTTATTAATTTTCAAGCTGCAATTTAATTTAAGGTGATTAATGACAATTCAAGCATCAGTCTCCGCTTACCTTCGCTTATTCCGTAAAAGGTATCCACCTACAAAGATTAAAACTTTTGGGGAAGCAAGGGTTGCAGAAATTAAGAAAAATGCTATTATGGAGCGGGATACGGGAGTCGAACCCGTCTCTTCACCTTGGAAGGGTGATGTTGAGCCGCTCAACTAATCCCGCGCGAACTTAATTTTCTTTAATTACAATTTATTTTAGCAAAGCCTTTTTTCCTTCTCAAGTAATAGTCTTGGCTAAAGAAGAATGGCAGGACAATAAAGATGACAATTAAAGGAAAAAATCGCCCCGCGTTTCCAATGATGGAGTCTGAAAATAATGATCAAGAATTCAAAGCTAACCAATATTGCCTCTTTACGGGGCTTTGGGAAAAGGTTAAAGAAGTTTAATTTTCTTATCCTATCCTTATCTTTAAAGAGAAAAAAGAGAGGGTAATTTTAAGCAGTTGCTATAGCTCACGTAAAACAAAATTTCCTATTTTAAGATTTAGATTTATTAAATTTTCTATGGATTACCGCGTAAGTTAGTTAGACGGGTTTAATCATTACCAATACAGACCGATACAGGTACAAAAAATTCAGTAAATTTGTTTTGCGGTGACTATACAAGCCTCAGGTTCTTTCCTAGATAATAACGATAATAACGGGGATTTCCCAACATTTCTCGATGGAAAAATTAATTGCAAAATTCACCAACTAACGCGGGTAATTTGTCCCCTGTTCGATAAAACTAGGGAATATTATTCTGGTTAGCATTAAAAGAAGAAAACAAGGGGTAAATTTAGGACTATTTTTCGATTGTTTGTTACGATAAATTTTTCTTCTGGTGGTAAAATCATAAAGCAATGAAGAGAAAACAGGAAAAAATACTTGTTAGCGGTGGGGCGGGTTTTATTGGTTCGCATTTAGTCGAGCAATTAGTGGCTCAAGGAGCCGAGGTTATTGTAATTGATAATTTAACTTCGGGGCGAGAAAAAAATTTAAACTCGGTCAGGGAGAAAATTCGTTTTTATCGCTGCGATATCCGCCATTACCAAAAATTGAAGGAAATTTTGCGAGCGGAAAAACCGTCTTTAATTTTTCACCTCGCCGCCCATGCCAGTGTGCCCGATTCGGCCCGTTTACCGCGCTATGATTTTAGTACCAATGCCTTGGGGTCTTTTAATCTTTTGTCCCTAAGCCGTTTTCTGCCTTTGAAAAAGTTTATCTATGCTTCTTCGGTCGCTTCATACGGGGAGCCACAAACTGTTCCGATTAAAGAAACTCATCCCTTGGAACCGATTTCTATTTACGGGGCGACAAAATTGTCCGCCGAACGCCTGGGTTTGAGCTTTTATCACACCTATGGACTGCCTTTCGTTGCTCTGCGGCTTTTTAATATTTATGGTCCGCGACAGCCGCGTTATGTTATGCGTGATTTTTTTTGTAAGATAAGACAAAATCCAGACCAGTTAACTGTGTTGGGAGAGGGAGAACAGATTCGGGATTTTTGTTATGTTGCCGATTGTGTTCGCGCTTTCTTGGCCGCGGCGGAGAAAAAAGAGAGTCTGGGGGAAGTTTTTAATATTGGTTCGGGTCAAGGGACGAAAATTAAAGATTTAGCCCGCCTGATTATTGAAATAGAGGGGAAAGAAGGAAAAACAGAGCTTTGTTTTACCGGCTCGAGCTGGCCCGGTGATGCCCAGCGCCTGGTTGCTGACATCAATAAAGCGCGTCGTCTTCTTGGTTTTCAGCCCCGGGTTAGTTTGCGCCAGGGTTTAATTTCCCTGCGCCAATGGTTGGTTGAAGAAAAAATTATCTAGTTTTTTAATGGCAAAGGAGGAAGTAACCTTAATTCATTACCAAGAGATAGCCCTCAAGGGACGCAATCGTCCCCTATTTGAGCGTCAATTAGCGGCCAATCTCCAATTGTTATTGCGTCGTTGGGGCGAGAAGGTTCTGCCACCGCAGTGGGAATACGGGCGCTTCTTTTTTCCGGCCGTATTTAGGGCGGAGACCGAAAAAGCTTTGGCGCAAATTTTTGGGGTTAGTTCCGTGGCCCGGGCCGAGGTTGTGAGCTGGCAAGAAGACGAGATTCAAGCGGCCTTGCGGCGGCGGGCGCTAAAAGAATGGCCGCGACTGCGAAAAAAAACTTTTGCTCTGCGGGTCAAACGCGCGGTCAAAAATTTCCCCCTCACTTCGCTAGAGGCAGAACGAAAGTGGGGCGGGTGGGTGAAGCAGGCATTGGGCTTGAAGGTTGACTTGGAAAATCCCGAGCTTTTGTTGGAGGTCGAGATTGTCAGTGAACGCGTTTTTGTTTTGGGACAACGAATAAAAGGTCCGGGCGGGTTGCCTGCGGGGTCCTCGACGCGCGTGCTGCAGCTTTTTTCCGGCGGCGTTGATTCAGCACTGGCGGCCTATTTATTGGGACGCCGCGGCTGTAAAGTGGATCTGCTCCATTTTCATGCGCTGCCTAATAATCAGGCTGTTTTAGAAACTAAAATTTACCCTCTAGCTCAATTTTTAAGCTGTTTCTTCCCCGGACTTAATTTGACCGTGGTCCCCTACCGTGACTTTTATTGGTCGGTAATGCAGTTGCCGTCCTCACTGGCTGATCAGGAAGTAGTTGTTTTTCGTCGTTTCATGGCCCGGGTAGCGCAGGAATTTGCCCGCCGGCGGCGAATTAAAGTTTTGGCCAGCGGTGATAGCCTGGGGCAGGTTGCTTCACAGACTTTTTCCAATCTGGCCGCGGTTGATGAGGTTTTGCAAATGCCTCTCTGGCGGCCTTTGATTGCTCTGGGTAAAGATGAAATTGAAGCGCGGGGGCGAGAAATTGGGCTGGCCGAGCTCGCACATCAGCCCTATAAAGATTGTTGTTCATTAATTGCCCGTCATCCAGCAACAAAAGCCCGGCCGCAGAAAATTGTGGCGATCGAAGAAAAATTGCAACTTCCCGACCTCTTGCAGCAAACCTTGGCCGGGGCAGAAACTTGGCCGATCTTTCCTTCTCCGCGGCAAGAAAGAAATTTGTTAAAATAAGGCTGTTTTAGAGAAGCATTAATTCTCTTAAATAGAAAAAAAATGTCGGCTGAACCCGCTCGTCTTTATTTAGAAAAATATCGTTCTCAGGCCAATCCCCTTTGGGAGGAGTATTTAAGCACTAAAATTGCCCAGCGGAAAAAAGTGGGAGATTTTTTTAACGCCACATTACTGGAACGGTTTTTGCAACTGGGGTTAAGGGGGAAAAAATTGCGCGGGGCCTTGGTTTGTTTGGGG